>LSLI01000003.1 GCA_001577345.1 Candidatus Gallionella acididurans | reverse complement strand
ATTCCGCAAGGCGCGACATGATGCGCTGCAATGCCTCGTCCAGCTGCTCCGGCGTGACGCGGTATTTGCGCGCCGCATCCATCACGTTCTGGATGCGCTGCTCCTGCTCGCGCAGGCGTTGCGGGTCGGTATCCAGGCGTTCCCGGTAATGGCGCAGCACATACACAGCTTCCTGCAGCTCGGCCTGTGCGCTTTCAAGCATGCGCAATGTCTCGCCCAGGCTGGCATCATGCTGCATGCCATCGCGGATGCGCACCGCCAGCGCATTGAGCTGCGCCAGGCAGGAATTATCCGCTTCGCTCAGGGTCTCCAGGCCGAATCCGGCGGTCTCCAGCAAACTCGCCGCATGGGACAGGCGCGCGTAATCTTCCTGCAAGCCCTGCCATTCAGGCAAGTTGAAGCCCAGCCCGTCAAGCTCATTGCGCTGGAACTGCAGCAGCTCGCGCTCGGCAGCCACCGCTTCGGCGTTTTCACTCAGGCTGATGCGGCGACGGCGCAGGTCTTGCCATTCGCGGTACAAACCCGCGACCTTTTCCGCGCTGTCAGTCACGCCCGCATAACCGTCCAGCAGCACGCGCTGCGCATCCGGGCGCACCAGTGATTGATGCGCGTGCTGCCCGTGGATATCCAGCAACTGGTCACCGGCCTCGCGCAGCTGCTGCTGAGTCGCGCTGCGCCCGTTGATGAAGCCGCGCGAACGCCCGCCGACATCCAGCACGCGGCGCAGCAGGCATACGCCGGCGTCGCCCTCCAGCTCCTGTTCGCGCAACCAGTCCTGCAAATTCGGCAGCATCGCAATATCAAATTCGGCGGCAATCTCGGCGCGCTCGCACCCGTTGCGCACCATGGTCGCGTCGCTGCGCTCGCCCAGTGCCAGTGATAATGCATCAATCAGGATGGACTTGCCCGCGCCGGTCTCGCCGGTCAAAGCGGTAAAACCCGCGGAAAAATCCAGCTCAAGCGAGGAAACGATAACGAAATCGCGAATGCTTAGAAATTTGAGCATTTTCTAACCCTCGCGCTTAATGAAGACGTGCATCACCCATGCGGAAACCCCGTTTCGGCGTGAGTTATAAAGCATCATGCTCGGAAATTTCAACATTACAGTGTCTGATTCCAGAGCAGTTTTTCGCGCAGCGTATGGTAGTAGCTGTGCCCCGCCGGATGCAGCAGGCAGGCCGTGTCGGGATGGCGCGTAACGATGATCTTGTCATGCAACTGCAAGTCGTAACTGGTATGGCTGTCAAAACGCAAGCGGATATCGGCTGTACGGTGCACCAGGATTTCCACCACCGAAGAACTCTTCACCACGATGGGACGATTGCTCAGTGTATGCGGACTTATCGGGACCAGTTCGAGCACATCGAGACTGGGGTGCAGTATCGGGCCGCCCGCCGACATCGCGTAGGCAGTGGAACCGGTAGGTGTCGCGACGATCAGTCCGTCGGCACGCTGGTTGTAAAGGTATTCACCGTCGATGCGCACCTCGAATTCGATCATGCTGCTGATGGAGTTGCGATGCACCACCACTTCGTTGAAAGCCGAGTCGCTGCACACCTCGACATTATCGCGCAACACCCGTGCGGTGATCAGCAGCCGTTTCTCGATGACGAACTTCCCCTCCAGCATCGCGGCCATACTGTCCTGCATGTTATCCAGCGTAAGGTCGGTAAGAAAACCAAGCCGCCCCTGATTCACACCGACCAATGGAATATTGCAGGGCGACAAAGTGCGCGCGATGTTCAGCATTGTGCCGTCACCGCCCAGCACGACAGCCAAGTCCACCGACCTGCCGATTTCAGCCAGACTCATCGCGGGATAGGGACTATCCTTGAGGTGTTCAGCGGTCAGGCTGTCCACCACCACAGCCACCCCCCTTGATGACAGGAATGCGGCCAGTCGCATCAATGGCGCGGCGATTTCAGGAGCCTTGCGTTTGCCGATCAGCGCAACATTTTGAAAAGGAAATTTCATGGATGTGATTAAACCACAACGTCCAATCAATGACAAAGACGACTTGTGCCGGCAACCCAGCCTTTCGCTCAATTTGAACAATCCCGACTACCTGCCATCCGCATGGCCCTGTAGTCATTGGCCACAGTGAACGGATGCCATGGAGCCGCTGAACATCCGGAAAGCCGCAGAGACTTCCGCTCCAGCCGTACAATAAAAACGGCGCATCAACAATGCGCCGTTTATTTGCAAATTGGGCGGGATGAATCACACCCGCGCGAACAACAAATCACACCTGCGGATGCGCGCGCTCCAGTTTGCTGTGCAATTTGTTCAGCGCGTTGAGATAGGCCTTGGCTGATGCCACCACGATATCGGTGTCTGCGCCCTGCCCGTTCACGATACGCCCGCCCGTGGACAGGCGCACCGTCACTTCTCCCTGCGCATCGGTGCCGCTGGTGATGTTGTTCACCGAATACAATTGCAGTTCGGCACCACTCCCGACGATCTGCTCAATCGCCTTGAAAGTGGCATCCACCGGCCCGCCGCCTTGCGCATCGGCCTGTCGCTCGGCCCCGTCTATGCTCATCACCACACGCGCCACCGGCAGCACCCCGGTTTCGGAGTGCGCGCCCATTGCCACCAGCCGATAATGCTCGCTGACCTGCGTCACTGCCTCGTCGCTGACCAGGGCCTGCAAATCCTCATCGAAAATCTCGTGCTTGCGATCCGCCAATTCCTTGAATCGCTGGAAAGCGGCATTGAAAGCTTCTTCCGAGGAAAACTCGATATTCAGTGCGGCGAATCGCTGGCGCAATGCATTGCGCCCGGAAAGCTTGCCCAGGGTCAGTTTGTTGGCATTCCAGCCCACGTCTTCGGCGCGCATGATTTCGTAGGTCTCGCGATGCTTGATCACCCCGTCCTGATGGATGCCGGATTCGTGCGCGAACGCATTCGCGCCTACAATCGCCTTGTTAGGCTGCACCGGGTAACCGGTGATACTGGAGACCAACTTGGAAGTCGGGACGATCTGCGTGGTATCAATGCGCGTATCCAGGTTGAAAATATCGCGGCGCGTTTTCACCGCCATCACGATTTCTTCCAGCGAGGCATTGCCGGCGCGCTCACCGAGGCCATTGATGGTGCATTCGACCTGGCGCGCGCCGTTCGTCACTGCGGACAATGAATTGGCCACCGCAAGCCCCAGGTCATTATGGCAATGCGTGGACCAGATGACCTTGTCCGAGTTTGGCACGCGTGCTATCAACTGCCTGATTCGTTCGCCCCATGCAGCGGGAATGGAATAACCCACCGTATCCGGAACATTCAGCGTCTTTGCCCCCGCCTGTATCGCCGCATCGAATACCCGCACCAGAAAATCCATGTCTGAACGCACCGCATCCTCGGCGGAGAATTCCACGTCATCGGTGTATTCAAGCGCCCATTTCACCGCACTGACCGCGCGTTCCACCACCTGATCTTCGTTCATGTGCAATTTGTGCTGCATGTGGATAGCACTGGTGGCAATGAAGGTATGGATGCGGCCCGACTTGGCCGGACGGATCGCCTCGCCGGCGCGGCGCACATCATTCTCGATCGCCCGAGCCAGGGAACAGACCGTGGAATTTTTTACAATTTCAGCAATCGCCCTGACTGCCGCAAAATCGCCCGGACTGGCTGCCGCAAAGCCGGCCTCGATGATATCCACGCCCAGCTTCTCCAGCTGGCGCGCGATACGGATCTTCATATCCCGGGTCATCGCCGCGCCCGGGCTCTGCTCGCCATCGCGCAAGGTGGTATCGAAAATTATCAACTTGTCTGTCATATTGTTTGGCATGCTTAACTCCATTGCAAATAGGTTTAACCTGCGGAACCGATACGATTACCGCGCTTGTTTCAAACTTGTGGGGGTATGATTAGCGCGCGCCGCGCAGCAGCAGCGCAGCCAGCAGGCTGAACGTGGAATGGAGTGTTGCGATGTGGGTTGAAAAATGCATGGGGATAATATAACCAGTTTTATCGCCACATGCAATGGGTTGAATTGATGTGCCGCTATTTGTATTTGCGGTGCCGACGCCAAGCCCACAACACATAACCCGACAGGGAATAGCAAAGAAACAACCCGAACAGCACGCCGGGCGGGTAGCTGGAAATAACGATGAAGAACAATGCTGCCAGAAATATCACCAGGAACGGCACACTTTTGCGCATGTTAAAGTCCTTGAAGCTGTAGAACGGCAGGTTGCTGACCATGCTCAATCCTGCAAACACAGCCAGTGCGGACGCATACCAGCGCACCGACTCGCCGCTGAAATCATAATCGTGCATCACCCAGACAAAGCCCGCAATGAGCGCCGCCGCCGCCGGGCTGGGCAGGCCCTGAAAATAGCGCTTGTCCACCACGTCAATATTGGTGTTGAAGCGCGCCAGACGCAATGCGGTCGCGGCGCAATAAATGAAGGCGGCAAACCAGCCCCATTTGCCCATGCCTTTCAGCGCCCATTCATACACCACCAGGGAAGGCGCGACACCGAAAGAAACCATATCGGACAGGCTGTCGTATTCGGCACCGAATTCGCTTTGCGTGTGAGTAAGCCTCGCCACGCGGCCATCCAGCCCGTCCAGCACCATCGCGATGAAAATTGCCACAGCAGAATGTTCGAAATGACCGTTCATCGCCTGCACAATGGCGTAGAAACCAGCGAACAAGGCGCCGGTAGTGAACAAGTTAGGCAGCAGATAAATCCCGCGCTTGCGCAGGTTCATCGGTTTGCGTGTATTGAATTCGTCCAAGGGCCCGTTATTCATCCGTCTAGGGTAACCGTTTTACGGCAACACTGCCAAGATAGTCGTGGTCGCCGACACCTTGTCGCCGATGCTGACCTTTACCGCGGCATCCAGCGGCAAATACACATCAACGCGCGAACCAAATCGTATAAAACCGTAGCGTTGCCCGCGAGTCAGCGCATCGCCAACCTTGATGTAACACAGGATACGCCGTGCGATCAACCCTGCCACTTGGACCGAGGTAATGTCCGCGCCGTCGGCTGTTTTCAGCCAGACCGCATTGCGTTCGTTCTCAGTGGAAGCCTTATCCAGATCGGCATTCACAAACTTGCCGGGGAAATACCATATCTGTTGCACCGTGCCATCCACCGGACTGCGGTTCGAGTGCACGTTGAACACATTCATGAACACGCTGACCTTGATCGCCTCTCGCTGCACATAAGGGTCGCTGATACGTTCCACCGCGACGATGCGCCCGTCGGCGGGTGACAACACCGCACCCTGAAGTTGAGGAATTTCACGCGCCGGATCACGGAAAAATTGCAGCACAAAAAGTGCGATGATCCAGACTGGGATCGACCAGGCCGCGCACCAGACGGTAGCCGCAATCGCCAAAATTATCGAGACGGCCAGAAACGGCCAACCTTCGCGGGCGATGAGAGGGTGAGGATAGTTTTTCATAATAGTTGCCGGTTGATAGCCATTAGACGCGGGTCGCCAGTTGAAAGCTAACGGCAAACCCATTAACCAACCACCAGCAACCCGTCATTTCAAAGGCTGTTTAGTTTTTAGATTGGTCGACCAGCTTGTTCTTGCTTATCCACGGCATCATCGCGCGCAACTGCCCGCCCACCTGCTCGATCGGATGCGCTGCGTTCAAACGGCGGCGCGCGGTCATTTCAGGATAGTTGGTGCGGCCTTCCAGGATGAATTGTTTGGCGTAGGAACCATTCTGTATGTTCTTCAGGCATTCTTTCATTGCGGCACGCGCTTCATCGCCGATCACGCGATGGCCGGTCACATATTCGCCATATTCCGCGTTGTTTGAAATCGAGTAATTCATGTTGGCGATGCCACCTTCGTACATCAGGTCCACAATCAGCTTCAATTCATGCAGGCACTCGAAATACGCCATTTCCGGCGCGTAACCCGCTTCGGTCAGGGTTTCAAAGCCGGCCTTGACCAGTTCCACCGCACCGCCACACAGCACGGCCTGCTCGCCGAACAGGTCGGTCTCTGTCTCTTCGCGGAAGTTGGTCTCGATCACGCCGCCCTTGGTGCCGCCATTGGCCGCCGCATAGGACAAAGCGATGTCGCGTGCCTTGCCGGACTTGTCCTGGTACACCGCGATCAGGCTAGGCACGCCGCCGCCTTTGAGATATTCGGAACGCACCGTGTGTCCCGGGCCCTTGGGCGCGATCATGATCACGTCCACATCGGCACGCGGCACAACCTGGTTGTAGTGAACATTGAAACCGTGCGCAAACGCCAGCGCTGCGCCCGCCTTCATATTGGGTGCAACGTCTTCGTGATAGACCTGCGGAATGGTTTCGTCAGGCAACAACATCATCACGACGTCGGCATTTTTCACCGCAGCGGCGACTTCCGCCACCTGCAAACCGGCGCCCTCGGCCTTTTTCCAGGACGCACCGTCCTTGCGCAACGCAACAGTCACACTAACCCCGGAGTCACGCAAATTTTGCGCATGCGCATGTCCTTGCGAGCCATACCCCACTATCGTGACTTTTCTGCCTTTGATCAGGGATAAATCCGCGTCTTTGTCGTAATAAACTTTCATGTAATCCTCTCATTAAAAAATTGGGTTGTTAGCGGGTAGTCGCCAGTTTCCAGTTGCCTTGTCCGCTCCGCAGGTTTAACTGCAAACAAACGGCTAATGTCCGACAATTGCCTTCAAAGTTTCAAAATCCGTTCTCCGCGCCCGATGCCGGAAGCACCGCTACGAACCGTTTCAAGAATCAGGTCGCGCCCTATCGCCTGCAGGAATCCATCCAGCCTGGCGCAGGTATCAGTCAGCTCTATGGTGAGAGTACGATCCGAAACGTCGATGATGCGCCCCTGAAAAGTATCCGCGATGTGCTTCAACTCATCCCGCGCCACGCCTTCGGCACGCACTTTGACCAGCATCAGTTCGCGCTCCAAATGCTCGCCCTCATTCAGATCCATCACCGCAGCCACGTCGATCAGTTTGTTGAGCTGCTTGTTGATCTGCTCTATGACCGCGTCAGAACCGCTGGTGACGATGGTCATGCGCGACAAAGTCGGGTCTTCGGTCGGCGCGACCACCAATGATTCGATATTATAACCGCGTGCGGAAAACAGCCCTGCCACTCTGGACAAGGCACCCGCTTCATTTTCCATCAGCAGAGAAATGATGTGTCGCATTACAGGTCCTCCGACAAAATCACTTCGGACAAACCTTTGCCACCCGGCACCATCGGAAACACGTTTTCCGTCGGGTCGGTCTGAAAATCCATGAACACCAGATCATTCTTGCGTGCAAAGGCTTCTTTCAATGCCGGCTCCACATCCGAAGGTTTGTCGATGCGCACACCGATATGACCATAGGCTTCCGCCAGCTTCACAAAATCCGGCAAGGCATCCATGTAAGACTCCGAATAACGGTTGCCGTGAAAAAATTCCTGCCATTGCCGCACCATGCCCAGATAACGGTTATTCAGCGACAGCACCTTGATCGGCAGGTGGAATTGCTTGCAGGTGGACAGCTCCTGAATATTCATCTGGATACTGCCTTCACCCGTCACACAGGCCACCGTCGCACCCGGATTGATCAGCTGCACCCCCATCGCTGCGGGCAGGCCGAAACCCATCGTGCCCAGTCCGCCGGAGTTGATCCAGCGGCGCGGCTTGTTAAATTTGTAGTATTGCGCCGCCCACATCTGGTGTTGGCCGACATCCGACGTGACGAAAGCGTCTCCGCCGGTAATCTCGTAAAGTTTTTCGATCACGAATTGCGGCTTGATAATCTCGGTGGAGTTTTTATAGCGCAATCCGCCGCCCTTGACGCGCCATTCATTCACTTGCTTCCACCATGCCGCCAGGGTAGCCGGGTCGGGTTTTTTATTGCTGTTGCGCAATTCGCCCAGCAATTGCTCCAGCACCGGTTTCAGCTCACCCACCACAGGCACATCGACCTTGACGCGCTTGGCAATCGAAGAAGGGTCGATATCAAGATGGATGATCTTGCGCGGCACCTGCGCGAAATGCTCTACATTGCCGACCACGCGGTCGTCAAAGCGCGCGCCGATGGCTATCAGCACATCGCAATATTGCATCGCCATGCATGCTTCATAGGTTCCATGCATCCCGGGCATCCCGAGAAACTGTTTGTCAGTGGCTGGGTAACCACCCAGGCCCATCAGTGTGTTGGTGCACGGGAAGCCAAGCAGACGCACCAGTTCGGTCAATTGCGCCGATGCACCCGACAGCACCACGCCGCCGCCGCTATATATCATCGGCCGCTTTGCTTCCAGCAACAGCTGCGCGGCGCGCCTGATCTGCTCGATATCGCCTTTTCCCACCGGATTGTAAGAGCGGATACTGACGCTGTCCGGGTAGACGAATTCGGTCTTTTGATTCGAAATATCCTTGGGGATATCCACCAGCACCGGGCCCGGGCGACCTGATTTGGCCAGATAAAACGCCTTCTTGATGGTCGGCCCGATATCCTTCACATGCTTGATCAGGAAGTTATGTTTAACACAAGGCCGGGTGATTCCGACAGCATCAACCTCCTGGAAGGCATCTTCACCGATGGCATAGCTGGGCACTTGGCCGCTGATGATCACCAGTGGTATCGAGTCCATATACGCCGTGGCGATACCTGTCACCGCATTGGTGATCCCGGGACCGGAAGTGACCAGCGCCACACCCACTTTTTCCGAAGAACGCGCGTAACCATCGGCGGCATGTACCGCCGCCTGTTCATGTCTCACCAGGATATGCTTAACCCTGTCTTGCTGGAACAGTGCGTCATAAATATGCAGCACCGCGCCGCCGGGATAGCCGAATATGTATTCAACCCCCTCCTCCTGCAAACAGCGGATAGCGATCTCCGCACCAGTCAACTCCATCACAAACACCCTAAATTTAAGCCAAAAAAGACCGTGTAAGATAAAGGTTAGCAACGTTTTGGTCAACTTTTGCGGAGTTTTAAAATGGTTTCGAGCGCTATCGAGCGCAATTTGCTACCATGCGCCAACTTAACCAAAGGTGGTCAAACTGAGCAGTTCAGCCGAATTAAGCCAATTTCTCACCAGTGTCGAGCGCCGCGCGTATAAACATGCGATCTATGCCGTGCGTGACGATCACGCCGCACTGGATATCGTCCAGGACGCGATGATCAAACTGGCGGAAAAATACGGTGACAAGCCCGCCGAGGAACTGCCGATGCTGTTCCAGCGTATTTTGCAAAATACGATTCGCGACTATTATCGTCGGCAAAAAGTCCGGTCGGCCTGGGTATCACTGTTTTCGGGGTTGCAATCCAGACATGATGATGAAGAATTCGACCCTCTGGATGTGCTTGAAGATAGCGAAAACCAGAGCACCCCCGCCGCCCCTGAAGCGTCATTACAACAAAGGCAGATTATCGCCCTGATCGAGGATGCACTTGGCAATTTGCCCGCGCGTCAACGAGAAGCATTCCTGCTGCGTTACTGGGAGGGACTGGATACAAACGAGACTGCAGCAGCAATGGGCTGCACCGAGGGGAGCGTAAAAACCCACTGTTCGCGTGCTGTTCATGCGCTTTCCGTGTCTCTGAAAGCTAAAGGAGTAGAATTGCCATGATTACAAACCTGGATCCTGAGAAGATCACCCGCCTGCTGACACTAAGCACCGGGCAACTCGACCAAAGCACTCTATTGGCATTAAGCAGCGCCCGCCAGAATGCCTTGCAACGGCAGCCGGTTCGCGCCCCTGTTTTCGCCCTCAGCATGGCGCACGGCATACACCGCCTGATTCCGAGCCCAATCCGGCTATGGGTGGTTGCCGGACTACTGATCGCCACGACCGTCATCGGAATGGGCTATTGGAATCATGTGCAAGAACAACAAATTGATGAGACTGACCTGGCGATTTTGACTGACGACATGCCTATCGACGTTTTCGTCAATTGATTGCTGATGCTTGTCAGTAGATGCGAATTTCAGTAATTGGGATGTTTTTGTTGTTGTGCATTTCCGGCACAAATGCCGCCAGCGCGGCATCGTTGTCTTGGCGTGCCCTGGGCCCTGACCAAAGGGAGGCTCTTGCCCCTTTGGACCAACAGTGGGACACACTGCCGAGTGTTCAGCGAAAACGCCTGCTCGAAACCGCCAAGCGCTACCCTCGCTTGTCCCCCATCCAAAAACAACGCTACCACAACCGTCTGTTGAAATGGAGCAAGCTCACCCCCGAACAACGCAATGCCGCGCGGGAAAAATATCGCGCCTTTAACAAAATACCGGTAAAGCAACGCGAGGAAGTCAGAAAGATGGTGCGCGAACAGGAAGCCCGCAAGGCTGAAGATTCCGGAAACAGCGCCCCACCGGCATTTCAAGTGCGCTGATCTCGGCGCGGTTAAAGCTTGCACGCCCGCGCCGGCAACTGAAATATCACCGTTCCCTGGCGCCTTGGCAAGCAAGCGGACATATTTACAGAGCCCTCCCAGCAATCCATTACAAGCAACGTCATTGCTTGCCTTGAGCTTTACCACATTTCAAAACTCCGCCCGACATGACGTAAATTGTTGCGGCCAGAGGCTGGGCTACCGGTATATAAAGCCGTACTTATTTCCAACTCGGACGCGTGCAAGTCCATCCTGAAACGGATCCGCCTCACTAAAGGTCAGGCTGACAACTATCTTTCCAGTTTTATCTATATACCCGCAGCCACTACCGTTAATGCATACGGCAGCAAGACCTTCGGAAAAATTTGTTGCATAATCAAACTGCGGGTTGATTACCATTTCCCCTGTTTTGTCGATGTACCCGGACTTTCCGCTGAAACCCGATTGCCGGCTAACACCGCCAAATTGCACAACCACAAGCCCTTCCGAAAAATCATTCTGCGACAATGTCATCATTGTTGTTTCAAACTGGGGTGTTATAACCATTTTCCCGGTCTTATCAATATATCCGTACTTGTTGCCGACCGCCACGGCAGCAAGGCCTTCGGAAAAATTTGATGCGTAATCAAACTGTGGATTGATTACCATTTTCCCAGTCCTGTCGATATACCCAAATTTTTTATCCGGCTTCACGCCGGCAAGACCTTCCGAGAAATTACTTGCAACATTAAACTGTGGCTGTATTACAAATCTCCCGGTCTTGTCTATATAGCCCTGCTTTTCTCCTGTTGTGACCACTGCAATCCCGTCCGAAAACCATCTTGCAACATCAAACCGCGGCATGATAATTGTCTGCCCTGTTTTATCGATATACCCGAACTTTGAACCAAACCTCACTACAGCAAGCCCCTCTGAAAATCCCGGCGGGGAACGATAATCGCCATCGAATTGAGGATTGATAGCTATCCGTCCGGTTTTATCAATGAAACCCCATTTGTTTCCATAGCTAATCGCTGCGAGGCCATCACTAAAATGAGCATAGTACTGAACCTGGTTTTCGTTGAACTGGGGCTTGATTGCTATCCTCCCGGCTCTATCGATAAATCCCCATTTTTTGTCGATATTCACTGCCGCAAGACCTTCTGAAAATTCGCGCACGTTATCGAACTGCGGCTCGATAGCAAAAGTTCCTGTTTTTGTTGTGGTGATATAAAGCGAACTTTCATCCGCCATCGCACTACCGCTGGCAGCCACCCAGAACAAAATTATGATTAGTCTGCCCATAGTCATCTCCTATCTCTTGCATGAGCGCAAGCTGCGCCAATTTCGCCACCTGTTCAAAATGCAAAAGCGCCCAAGCTCTGCAAGTTACTCAATGTTGGGAATGCTTGCACACGCTGAAACCCGCCTGTGTATTCAAAGCATTCAGACAGCAAAAACACACAAAATGTTCATCAATGTGGACTTGATGGCAATCATCAGGAATACATAAAGCGGCTCTAACGTCGCTCTGTCCACCACAACATCGATATTCCCAATACCAGGAACAAACCAGTCATTGCAGTGGCGCTGATAAATGGCTGCCAGTCGTTGAGCGCACCCAGGCTGGCAAACAAGCGCCCCACGAAGTGGAACACCAAACCCAATACGATGCCCAGGAATATCATCGCTCCGACACCCCCCGCACGCCGATGATAGGTCGCAAAAGGCAAAGCCAGCAGCATCATCACCAACAGTGATAATGGATTAAGAAGCTTGTTCCACATCGCGATTTCATAGCGGGCGCTTTTTTGGCGATTCTCTTTCAAATGCGTGGCGTATTGGTACAAATCGTAGACGGACATTTGATCCGGCACCACCAGCAATACGCTCAAAATGGCCGGAGTCAATGTCGACTGCCATTCCCGTTGCGGTTGCAAAGCAATGTCAATATTCGTTTTGCCAAACAGTGTCTCACGAACATCTTCGAGGCGCCAAACTCCCTGATCGATAAATTCTGCCCGCTTGGCCCTGGTAATTGCCTGCAAGTGATAGGTCTGATCGAAACGGTATATATCGATATCCGACAAGCTGGTATCAGGCATCACGCTTTTAACATTCACGAAACTGTTATCGTCCTTGACCCAGACACCCGAACGGAATTCATGCAGCGAAACTTGTGCATTTTGCGCTTTCAATCGCAATTGTTGCGCCAGCCGTTCACTTGGCGGCGCAAGCAGTTCGCCGCACACGAAACTCAAAATCACCAGCGGCAAAGCGATCTTGAACAACGCACCTACCATCTGCCCAAGCGAAGCACCGGAAGAACGGATAACCGTCAGCTCCGAGTTGCCGGCCATCTGCACCAGTGCAGTGATGGTACCGATCAGGACTGCCACAGGAAACAGCTCGTAAATATGGCCCGGTATCGTCAGTATCACGAAAAGCAATACATAACCCAGGTGATATTGCCCCTGTCCCATCGCATTCAGCTCGTGAATCAAGTCCAGAAAGGCGAACAACATGATCAGCGCCAGAAAGACCAGACCGATGCTGAAATAAATTTCCCGGCCGAGATAGCGCGTTAGCAAGTTCATTTTTTGAACACCGTACGCCAGCTGAACAAAGTCATGCGCCGAAAGAACATCAGCGCAGTGACCGCCAGCATCGCCGCATGTATGCCCCACAGGCCGATGCCGGCCGAAAGCGTTCCCTGACCCACCCAGGTATTGGTCACACTGATCATGTTGTTGTAGAGCATATATAACACGATCGCCAGGATCAGGTTGAGTGAACGTCCGGCACGGGGGTTGACAAAACCCAGCGGAATCGCCAGTAAAGCCAGAATCGCGGCACTAATGGGCAACCCGATGCGCCACTCCAATTCGGAGATGTCCCATGTTGTGTGGCTCTTCCATAACTGCAGGGTCGACATGCCGCGCACCTGAGGCTGAGCCAGCTTGTCAGGTGTATCGTCGATGCGCATTGCGTAACGTTCGAATTCCACAATACGATAATCGCGCTGTCCGGGCGTACCTTCGTAACGAGTACCATTCAGCAACACCAAAAATCTATCGCCATTTGGTAAAGTTTCCTGGATTCCCTGCTGAGCAGCCATCGTTCCGATTTTGCCGTTTTGTTCGGATTGCACAAAAGTTTTGCCTACGCGATTGGTGCCCGGATTGACATTTTCGATAAAATACACGCGGCCCGACTGTTTCGATTCGCGGAACAAACCTGGAGTCGCCGCAGTAACATCATCACGGTTTTCCAGCCTGTTCTTGAACTCATCGGCCTTGCGCAAAGCCCATGGCGACAGCACCAGGCTGAGCAGCGCAATCAACCCGACCAAAGGCAAGGCATACCATAAGACCGGACGTATCCAGCGCGTCAATCCGATACCTGAACAAAACCACACCACCATTTCACTGTCGCGATAACAGCGCGACAGGGTAAGCAGGATGGATATGAACAAACTGATGGAAAGCAGTACCGGCAGATAATTCAGGGCGCTGAAGCCCAGCAAGGCCAGCACGCCATCTACCGCAACTACGCCGCTGACCGCCTCCCCCAGCAGGCGTATCAACTGGCTCACTACGACTATGCCCAGCAATACCGTAAATACCAGCAATCCGCTGCCGGCGAATTCGCTGATCAAAGCGCGCTGAAAAATCCCGGAACGCATCGGCTTTGACTTTGTAGGGTAAGTTTGCGGATAATCGGGCATCGCGACGCGGGTTGTTGTTATTCGAGGGAGTATCACGTGGAATTTAGCATAAAACAAAGCATTCCGGACAAACAACGCAGCAACTGTGTGGTCGTTGGCGTATATGAAGGCGGAAAGTTATCTCCAGCCGCACAAATAATCGACAAGGCGGCGAAACATGCCATCAGCGACCTGATCGCACACGGTGACATGAGCGGAAAATCTGCAACCACCCTGCTGGTGCATAAACTTCCCGGCATTTCTGCCGAACGTGTGTTACTGGTCGGCCTGGGCAAAGCGGATGAGTTGAACAACAAGGCCACCGTGAGTATCCTGCGCGCAGCCTTCAGCGCGTTGAACAACACGCCTGCCAAGGATGCCACGCTGTATTTGATTGATGAGGGTGTTGGAAAAGACGCCGCCACTTCGACAAGCTCAGGACAGGTCTGGACCATCAGGCAAGCTGTATTTGCGGCAGCCGAAAGTGTTTATCGCTCCGACGCCTTGAAGAGCAAACCTGCCAAGGCCGCGACACTGAAAAATATCACCTTCGCCACGCTGGACAAACCGGCGTCCGCCTTGAAGAGTGCACTGGAACAGGCTGCAGCAGTATCACATGGTATGGACCTTGCCAAGACCCTGGGAAATCTGCCGGGCAACGTCTGCACCCCGACCTATCTGGCCGCCGCGGCACAGACCCTGGGCAAGGCACACAAATCGATCAAGACTACTGTACTCGAAGAAAAGGATATGCGGAAACTGGGCATGGGCTCGTTACTCTCCGTCACGCAAGGCAGCGAGCAACCGGCCAAGCTCATCACACTGGAATATCACGGCGCAGACAAGAAACACAAGCCCATCGTGCTGGTTGGCAAGGGTATCACCTTCGATTCCGGCGGCATCTCGCTCAAGCCAGGCGCCGAAATGGACGAGATGAAATACGATATGTGCGGCGCGGCCAGCGTACTCGGCACGATACAGGCCATCGCCGAAATGGGCCTGAAAATAAACGTGGTCGGCGTCATCCCGACCTGCGAGAACCTGCCCAGCGGCAAAGCAATCAAACCCGGCGACATCGTCACCTCGATGTCCGGCCAGACTATTGAAATACTCAACACCGATGCCGAAGGCCGTCTCATCCTGTGCGACGCCCTCACCTACTCGAAGAAATTCAATCCAGACACCGTGATTGATATCGCCACGCTCACCGGGGCCTGCGTCATCGCCCTGGGTCACGTCGCAAGCGGAATGTTCAGCAATGACGACAAGCTTGCCAGGGAGTTGCTGGCGGCTGGCGACCAGTCGCACGACAGGATATGGCAACTGCCGCTTTGGGAAGACTATCAACCGCTGATTGACAGCAACTTCGCCGACATGCAAAACATCGGCGGGCGGGCGGGCGGCACCATCACCGCCGCCTGCTTTCTGGCGCGTTTCACCAAAGACTACCGCTGGGCGCATCTGGACATCGCCGGAACCGCATGGAAGTCCGGCAAGGAGAAAGGTGCTACCGGACGCCCGGTGCCTCTGCTGACGCAATACCTGATCAATCGCGCGCAGAAACCGTGACCAAGGTCGATTTCTACACCGGCTCCACCGACAAGCTGCGCACCGCTTGCCAGTTGAGCCACAAGGCAATGCAAAACGGCGTGCGCACCGCCATCAGCTTGCCCGACGCGGCGACCAGCCAGGCGCTGGACAGATTGCTCTGGCAGTATCCCGCCACCGCATTTATTCCCCACTGCTTTGGCGATTCCGCGGACGCCGATCAAATGCCTGTCGTATTGAATCACGGCAGCGATAAATTCCCCCATCATGACCTGTTGATCAGCCTGCATAACGAATGCGTGCCTTTCTTCAGCCGCTTCGAGCGGGTCGTCGAGATTGTCAGTACTGATACGGAAGACAGCCGTATGGGACGCGAGCGCTTCAAGTTTTACCGTGACCGCGGATATGAATTGCGCCATATTGACCTGACCAGTGCGAAATCCACGTGACCTCATTAAAACCAGCAGGGAATACCCATTAACTTCGGCTTCCAGATCGCAGTCAGCAGACTCCCGGCACTCCTGACTTTGCTATAATCGCGCCCTTGCCCGCAGCACCTACAGCACATCCCAAAAGTAAATCCAAAAGTAAACCATGGAACTCGCAAAAAGTTTTGAGCCGAAAGACATAGAAGCGCGCTGGTATCCCAAGTGGGAAGAGTCCGGTTATTTCAAGGCCGGGCTGGACCCGAACAAATCCGCAGCATTCTGCATCCTGCTGCCGCCACCCAATGTCACCGGCACGCTGCACATGGGGCACGGTTTCAACCAGACCCTGATGGACGCGCTGACGCGCTATCACCGCATGAAGGGCGACAACACGCTGTGGCAACCGGGCACCGATCACGCCGGTATCGCCACGCAGATCGTGGTAGAACGCCAGCTCGATGCGCAGGGCATCACGCGCTACGATCTCGGCCGCGAAAAATTCATCGAAAAAGTCTGGGAATGGAAGAAGTATTCCGGCGACACCATTACCCGCCAGATGCGCCGCCTCGGCACCTCGCCGGACTGGTCACGAGAGCGCTTTACAATGGACGAAGGCCTGTCGCGCTCGGTCACCGAAACTTTCGTGCGCCTGTACAACGAAGGCCTGATCTATCGCGGCAAACGTTTGGTGAACTGGGACCCCAAGCTGCACACCGCCGTATCCGACCTCGAAGTGGTGCAGGAAGAAGAAGACGGCTTCATGTGGCACATCCGCTACCCGCTGGTAGAGAAAGACGGCGTGGGCGGACTGACGCATCTGACTGTTGCCACCACCCGCCCCGAGACCATGCTGGGCGACGTGGCGGTGATGGTGCATCCGGAGGACCAGCGCTACAAGCACCTGATCGGCAAGCAAGTCATGCTGCCGCTGTGCGCGCGCAACATTCCCATCATCGCTGATGACTATGTGGACAGGGAATTCGGCACGGGTGTGGTCAAGGTCACGCCCGCGCACGACTTCAACGACTATCAAGTCGGTCTAAGACATAACCTTCCCATGATCAGAGTGCTAACGTTGGACGCACGAATCATAGACAACAGCGTTTTGGCCCCCAGTGATAAAACATTTGATTACGTTGCACCTACAGAGCACAGCATCAAAATTGCCCCAGGTAGCACACAGCCACTCGCCGTTGACATTGGCATTCCTAAGAAATACCAAGGCCTCGACCGCTTCGAAGCGCGAAAACAGATCGTCGCCGATTTGGAGTCTGCAGAGTTGCTGGAAAAAACCGAGAAGCACAAACTCAAAGTGCCGCGCGGCGACCGTACCCATGTGGTGATCGAGCCGATGCTGACCGACCAGTGGTTCGTAGCGATGAGCAAGCCGGGCCCGGAAATAAATGGCAGGCCAGGCAAGAGCATCACCGAACAGGCACTGGAATGCGTCGCCTCGGGCGAGATCAAATTCCACCCTGAGAACTGGGTGAACACTTACAACCAGTGGCTGAACAACATCCAGGACTGGTGCATCTCTCGCCAGTTGTGGTGGGGACACCAGATACCGGCGTGGTACGGCGATGACGGCAAAGTCTATGTCGCGCACAACGAGGGCGAAGCGAAGCAACTTGCAGCCGGGGATGGCTACACCGGCAACCTGAAGCGCGACGATGACGTGCTCGACACCTGGTTCTCCTCCGCGCTGTGGCCGTTCTCCACGCTGGACTGGACGCCGGAGTATCCCGCCAAGTCCAACCCCGCTCTGGACATGTACCTGCCTTCCTCGGTGCTGGTCACCGGCTTCGACATCATTTTCTTCTGGGTGGCGCGCATGGTGATGATGACCAGGCACATCACCGGAAAAATTCCATTCAGGGATGTGTATGTACACGGTCTGATACGCGATGCCGAAGGGCAGAAAATGTCCAAGTCCAAGGGCAACGTGCTCGACCCCATCGACCTCATTGATGGCATCGGCATCGAAGAGCTGGTGAAGAAGCGCACCACTGGCTTGATGAACCCGAAGGATGCAGAGAAAATCGAAAAGCGCACGCGCAAGGAATTCCCCAATGGCATCCCGGCGTTCGGCACCGACGCACTGCGCTTCACCTTTGCTTCGCTCGCCTCGCCCGGACGCGACATCAAGTTCGACATGCAACGCTGCGAAGGCTATCGCAACTTCTGCAACAAGCTGTGGAACGCCACGCGCTTCGTGCTGATGAATTGCGACGGCAAGGATGTCGGGCTCGACGAATCGCTGCCCGCGGAATTTTCTGCGGCAGATCGTTGGATAGCCAGCGTTTTGCAACAGGCCGAAACGGAGATGGCGACACATTTTGCCGACTACCGTTTCGACATGGCGGCGCGCACCGTGTATGAGCTGGTATGGAACAGCTATTGCGACTGGTATGTGGAACTGGCCAAGGTGCAAATTTCCACCGGCGATGAGGCGCAGCAACGCGCAACGCGCCGCACGCTGGTGCGCGTGCTGGAAACCATGCTGCGCCTGGCGCACCCGATCATTCCGTTCATCACCGAGGAGTTGTGGCAATCGGTCGCGCCGCTGGCAGGAAAACAGGGAAACAGCATCATGCTGCAACCCTATCCAATGCCGCAACCTGAAAAGATCGACAGGGCCGCCGAAGCATGGATTGAGGAACTCAAGTCCATAATTGAAGCCGTGCGGCGCCTGCGCAGCGAAATGAATATTTCACCCGGCAAGCGCGTCAATATTTCCATGTGGGTCGGTACGCAAAACTCAGGCAGGTTTAGAGAAATGCACCCCTATATCAAAGCTCTCGCGAAATCGGACAACATCGAGCAGACAGATGAAACAAGAGGGGCGCTTGTTACAGGCTCTCTTCCTGTCAACGCATCGGCGCCAGTCATATCCATCGGGAATATCCAACTGATGCTGAATGTCGAAATTGACGTGGCAACCGAACGCGAGCGTCTTGACAAGGAGATCGCCCGTTTACAAAACGAGATCACCAAGACACAAGGCAAATTATCCAACACCAGCTTCGTGGATCGTGCTCCGGCTGCGGTGGTGGAACAGGAACGCAAACGCATGGAAGAGTTCGTTGTGACGCTGGCACAAATGGAAACTCAACGCAGCATACTGGGCTAATGTCCTAACGACGCCGAATCAGGAACACGAACTCGCCATTTTCTGCCGTCGACGACAACAGTTCATTGCCGGTCTGGCGGCAAAATTCCTCAAAGTCGTTAGGCGCCCCCTTGTCGGTCGCGGTTATCCTGAGTACCTGCCCACTGGACATCTGCGACAGGGATTTTTTGGCGCGCAATATCGGCAAGGGACAACTCAGATTGCGCGCATCCAGCTCCACATCGGAATCCATCACGCCACCAGCGGCAATCCGGCGTTAGCCCACGCAATGATCCCGCCCTGCAGGTTGTACACATCGGCAAAGCCATTGGCGGCGGCAAAAGCGGCAGCTTGTGCCGAACGCCCGCCCATCTGGCAATAGAAAACGGTCGTGGCATTCTTGTCCATCTCATTCAAGCGTAATGGCAACAAATGTAACGGCAGCGGCTCGCCTTGCGGAATTTTACCGCGTGCCACTTCCGCGTCGGTACGCACGTCGACCAGACGCAAGCTGCCTTGCTGCAATTTCGCTTGCAGCTCCGCGACTGTAATATTGTTGAAACCGCTGTTATTCATGGTTACTGGCATTTTCTACTCTTCTCCCGCCTGGTTATGATCCGCCAACAAATGTGATAAACGGGTGTTCGCCACCGACAAGCGCTTCACCAGCATGCGCAAAAATGCATCGCCGAACTGCAACCGGCATCCGATCGTGGCATGCATCAGCATATCGGGGTTGATTTCGATCACTACAACATCGTTCTTCGCGATCACATCCGAACTGCGCTTGAAATCGCGTTCTATAAGGTGCGCCATTTCACCAAAACAATCGCCGCGATGCAATAGGCTCAACAACCTGCCCTGCTTGGTGACGCGCACCGTACCCTGTGCCAGGACAAAAAACGAGCGCCCGCTTTCACCGTCACGAAGTATGCATTCGGAATCCGCAACCTTGCGCCACAGGCTCAAGCGCAGCACTTCCCAAAGCTCGACATCACTGAAATTCCTGAAGAACTGCAGGCTGCGCAAGGTATTAAATTTTTCGGTATCCAGAATCTCGTTTTGAGTAGGCAACACGCGGCTGGAAAAGCCTACCAGATCGTTGGCAAACTCATCCCATGTCTGATAGCGCTTGGTGGTATCCTTCTCCATCGCGCGCCGCACAATGGCATCCAGTTCCGGCCCCATTTCCGGGCGAAACGAGCTGGGCGGCGGCGGCTCGATATTGATGATATGGTAGATCATGCTGTGGTTATTGGTCGCATCAAATGGCAGCTTGCCGGTAAGCAACTTGTACATCACCACTCCCAGCGAGTATATATCCGTCTGGTGGGTCAACTTGAGTTCCATGACCTGCTCGGGTGACATATATGCCGGCGATCCCACTCCCGACACCTGGGTTGATTGGTCGCTCTGCAAGGCTGCCGCGCCAAAATCGGAAATTTTTATGTCGGTTTCGCCCTGCAAGAGGATATTGGCCGGCTTGATGTCGCGATGTATCACGCCCTGGTGCTGCGCGTACTCGAGCGCCTTGCAGCACTTGTAGGCAATTTCGGCAACAGTACTGACCGGCAACAACTTGTCCACTTCGGCATATTGTTCAAGAGTACTGCCTTCCACATACTCCATCACCACATAGTTGATGTTGCCGTACATTTCTGCGTCAAGAATCTTTGCGATATGCGGATGAGACAACTTGCCCGCCAGTGACGCCTCGGTCATAAACAGCTTGCGATATACCTTGGCGCGATTCGTGTCACGCAAAATTCCCAGGTCAATCAATTTGATGGCGACCTGCTGCGAGTTAAAAGGATCGATCGCAAGGTATACTGTACTGGTTGCACCGGTGCCGATTTCACGCACGACTTCATATTTTCCGATCTTGTCCATTTACCTTTTGCCAAAATATAAAGGGTTCAATTTTGCGCACTTTGCAGTTGGCTGTCCATATAAACAGTCTCTTTGTGGCAATTACAGCATGGCTGGCAGTGTGAACTGAGGGGAAAAGCAATTATCATACGGGTTATGAAGAAAACTGCCCTGTTGTTGTTATTGTGTTTCCCTGCTTATGTACTGGGGGACGGCTTGCCGGACCTTGGCGACGTGTCCCAGGCTGCGCTTACTCCGTTGCAGGAACGCGAAATCGGCCAGCAGAGCATGATGCAGATACGTGCCAGCAAGCAATTCCTCGATGATTCCGAAGTCAACGATTATCTCAATCAAATCGGGTACAGGCTGGTAGAAAACAGTCCCGAGCCCGGTTTGGAGTTCGAGTTTTTCGCGGTGAATGATTACGGCATCAACGCATTTGCCATGCCCGGCGGCTTCATCGGCGTCAATGCAGGGCTATTGCTGATCACACAAAGTGAATCGGAATTGGCTTCGGTATTAAGCCATGAAATTTCGCACGTCACCCAGCATCACCTGGCTCGCATGATAGCCAGTCAGCAAGGGGACAGTCTGATTTCGATGGCCACGATCGCCCTCGCGATACTCGCTGCACGCACCAACCCGCAAGCTTCTGAAGCCGCAATCATCAGCGCACAGGCGCGTTCGATGCAAAAACAACTCAACTTCACCCGCTCTTACGAAGAGGAGGCTGACCGCATTGGCCTGCAGCTGCTGCGAAAATCCGGTTTCAATACCCACGCCATGCCGGAATTTCTGGAGCGTATGCAAAACTCCACACGCTTGCTTGAGGGCAACGCGCCGAATTATATGCGCACCCACCCTATCACCAGCGATCGTATCGCGGAAATCGAAAACCGCGTGCAGAAGGACCCGTATCGATTGATACCCGACAGCCTGAATTTTCAACTGGTGCGCACCAAGCTTATCGGTGCACAGAAGACCGCGCCGGCAGCCATCGCCTTTTTTAGCGAGGCTCTCGGCCCGCAAGGTTACGGCAACCCGGTCGCACAGCGCTACGGGCTGGTAAGCGCCCTGTTGCGTGACAACCAGATCGATCGGGCTGCACAGGAGCTGGCGATCTTGCGCAAGCAAGCCCAGGATAACCCAATGTACAGAAACAACCCGATGATAGCGACTCTCACCGGGAGGGTAATGCGCGCGCAAAAGAATAATGCCGCCACGCTGGCGTTCTACCGCAACGCAGTGCTGAACTTTCCGCAACATCGTGCCTTGACCTACGACTACGCCGATCTGTTATTGCAGGACAATCAGGCAGAAACCGCGCTCAAACTGCTTTCCGAGCAGGTTGGCCTGCATCCCACGGACACCAGATTATACGATCTGCAGGCCAGGGCATACGCGATGCAAGGCAAGGCACTGGAAGAACACCAGGCACTCGCCTACAGCTACGCATGGCAGGGCAACCTGTATGCCGCGATGGAGCAGCTTGAGATGGCGAAACAGGCCGGAGGCAGCTTTTACCAGCTTTCCAGCATAGAGAGCGATTTGCGCGAGTTGCGCGAACTGCGCGACGCGCAAGGTAAAAAGTAGGCTGGCTAGCCCCGATGCAAGAACCAGACTTTACGCTAAATTGCCAACAACCTGGCAGTCTAGCATCCTGGTCCGCTTGCATAGCTTTCGGCCTGCGCGTCGCTCAGACAGGTCCGACTGCAAATTCACCAGCTGCAAATTCAACTGACCCATTAAAAACCCCTCTTGCGAGGGGCTTGGAATTACCGCATACCCTAAGCAATCTTATGTGCAAGCCTTAGGCAGCACGTTTGACGGGATCGTAGTACTAGTAGCGCCTGCTTTGGCTACCATCGAAGCGACAGGTACTGTCTGACCCACTCCAGCAGCAGTAGTAGCTGTTGTGTCATCATTGGCACCGTCCCCATTGGCGCAAGTCCACGAACCACTGGTCGGATTGTAATACATGTGCACACTAAGCCCTGCTATCCTGGGACTCGCAGTTTTGGTTGATACTGGTTGGAACTGTGCCACGACGTCGAATGGTTGAACTGTTACTGCGGTCGGTAGCGCAGGATATCCTAAAGTACCCGTACCCACGGCACCTACGTTAATGGCCGCGACATATTTACCCGAAACGATAGCCGTAACACCGGAAAGGCCTGACGAGTCGAGTGCAAAAATGGTTGACGTTGTCCACGCTTCGGTTAACGGTGTCTTCAAACCGTCCAGCAAGGTAAAAGCTTCAGCAGCTTGCGCACGGGCTGTGTAATCGCCGTAGGCGGGAATTGCCACGGCAGCCAGAATGCCGATGATCGCGACCACGATCATCAGTTCGATCAGGGTAAAAC
This sequence comes from Candidatus Gallionella acididurans, assembly GCA_001577345.1. GTDB lineage: Bacteria > Pseudomonadota > Gammaproteobacteria > Burkholderiales > Gallionellaceae > Gallionella > Gallionella acididurans. The sequence continues at coordinate 57,350 of LSLI01000003.1, read as the reverse complement.
CCTTTTGTATGTTTTTTAACATGTTAAAGCTCCTTAAGAATATGGATTGAACACACTATACGTCATGTGTCGGCGTGATTATCAGCAACAGTCATGCCAAAAACACAAGCGCTTATTTCCATTTACAAATTATTTTAAATCCCCCTGCATGCCTGTTGCAGGCCAACTAAAATTCGTCTCAGACTGACAATTTTTGGCAGATTTTCTCTGATTCTCACCCGCAATTAGTGTAAATCCACACCGGGAATCCGTTCCAGATCCACTTCGTCTATCTGCTCGGGCGCAAGAAATTGCCGTGCATAGTCGAGATAGACCTTCTCCCGTATGAATACGTCAAATAAGTCAGGGTCGATATGCCCACCCAGCTTGAATTTACCGAGAATAGTCAGCGACTCGGTAAGGGTTTTTCCTTTTTTGTATGGTCTATCCTTGGCGGTGAGCGCCTCAAAGATATCCGCAATACCCATGACCCTGGCCTGCACCGACATCTGATCTCGTGTCAGGCCGCGCGGATAACCTTTGCCATCCATACGTTCGTGATGGCCGCCCGCATATTCCGCGACATTTTTCAGGTGGCTGGGCCAAGGCAAAGACTCCAGCATCTTGATGGTAACTTCGATGTGGTGGTTGATGATTTCCCGCTCAGCCGCAGTCAGCGTGCCGGCACGGATAGTAAGATTCTCCACTTCATCCGCACTGAGAAAATTGCACGCTTTGCCCTCGGCATCGCGCCATTGGTAGGCTGCGATCTGGCGCACGCGCTGCTGTGCCTCGCCGGACATCGCTTCACTTCCGACATTGCAGTGGCGCAAAAACTCACGATCCTGGTCTAGTTGCGTTATTCGCGCGGCATAATTCTGGCGGGCGGCATCGGCACGCTGAATATCACTGCCCGCTGCCGCGACTTCGCGCAACATGGCAATCTCGGCATCGCGCTTGATCACCTCAAAGCGCGTGTCCACCAGTTGAATCCTGTCAAACAAGGTGTGCAACTTGGTCGCCTTATCCACCACATGAACCGGTGTAGTGATCTTGCCGCAGTCATGCAGCAAACCGGCTATCCTGAGCTCCCGACGGTCTTTGTCAGTCATCACAAAATCCCTGAACGGCCCCTGGGTGGTGCGATTGACGGCTTCCGCCAGCAACATTGTGAGTTCAGGAACGCGCGCGCAGTGACCGCCCGTGTAGGGTGATTTATCGTCTATGGCGTTATTGATGAGCTGGATGAATGCCTCGAACAATCCTTCCAGCTGTTCAATGAGATGGCGGTTTGTCAATGCTATGGCAGCCTGGGAAGAGAGTGATTCCAGCAACTGCTGATCGTCAGACGAAAAAGGAACGATCTCGCTGCTTTCGCGGTCTTGTGCATTGATCAGCTGCAGCACACCGATGACTTCATTTTCATGGTTGCGCATCGGCACGGTGAGAAACGACTTCGAACGGTAGCCGGTCTTGGCATCAAACTTCTTGGTGCCTGAAAAATCAAATCCCCTGGCCATATAGGCATCGGGAATATTCACTGTTTCTCCGCTGAGCGCAGAGTGACTGACCACCATGGCGTGATTGGGATTGCCATCCTCGTCGTAAAGCTGAACAGGATAAAAACTGATCGGGGTGCCCCTGGTTCCGCCCATCGCCGTATCAAGCGTATCGTTGCGCAGAATCTCGAAGCGCAGCACCCGCTGTTCCGGCTCGTGAAGATAGAGCGTGCCGGCATCGGCATTCGTTATGCGTTTTGCCGCTTCCAGTATGGTTTCCATCAAACTGCTGGTATCGCGCTGCCGGGACAGCGCGATACCGATCTCATTGAGTTCCTTCAACCGGTGCAGGAGTTTATCTGTGGAATGCATACGAGATATCAGCAAAACCGGAAAAATACGTCGGAAAAAACGCGGATAAAATTCATGGGCTTCTCCTACTTTATGCAGACAGCCCGTACCTGGTGCATATCGGTAATGCCTTGCAGCACTTTCTCAATGCCATCCTGCTTCAGGGTACGCATCCCTTCCTCCAATGCGATGGCCAGCAAATCGGCAACACGGGCGCGCTCCTGGACCGCCTTCTTGATCGGATCGGTGCCTATCAGCAATTCATGCAAACCAACCCGCCCGCGATAGCCGGTGCCGGTGCATTTCTCACAACCCACCGGGGTATAAAGGGTGAATTGACCCTTGGGGTCGGCGAATGATTTTACCCATTCGTTATACAAATTCTTCATCGCCGCAACCGGGTCTTTTTTCCAGCTGGCGATGTTAGTCAACTCAGAGCTGAATTCGGTGAGCATCGACTTTATTTCGTCGGCAGTCGCTATATGCGGCTTCTTGCAATCGCCGCACAGGCGCTTCCCCAAGCGCTGCGCCAATATACCCAGCAAGGCATCGGCAAAGTTGAATGGATCCATGCCCATATCCAGCAGGCGGTTGATGGATTCCGGGGCGCTATTGGTATGCAGCGTGGCAAACACCAGATGGCCGGTCAATGAGGCTTCGATGCCGATGGACACGGTTTCCTTGTCGCGCATTTCGCCGACCATGATCACATCCGGGTCAGCGCGCAGGAAGGCGCGCATGATGGTGGGGAAATCCAGCCCGGCTTTTTTGTTGATCTGCACCTGGCGCAAGCCCTTCTGGGTAATCTCCACCGGATCTTCGACGGTCCAGATCTTGGTTTCCGGCTTGTTGATATACTTGAGTATGGAATGCAGCGTGGTGGTCTTGCCAGAGCCTGTCGGGCCGCATACAAAGAACAATCCATACGGCTTGGTCACCGTTGTCCGGATCAGTTCATTGTTGCGTGCCGAAAAACCCATTTTCTCCAGCGGCAACGGTTCTCCCGAGGCCAGAATACGCATCACCACGTCTTCCACGCCGCCTTGTGAGGGAATTGTCGCGACACGCAACTCGATGTCCAGCGGGCCGAATTTCTTGAATTTTATTTTGCCGTCCTGCGGCTTGCGTTTCTCGGAAATATCCAGATCGCACATGATCTTGATGCGCGTTATCAGTGCGTTGCGATAAGTTGATGGAACTTCGATGTAGTTCAACAATGACCCGTCTTTGCGCACCCGAATCTGTGTCTTGGCCTTGCCCGGTCCGGGCTCGACATGAATGTCCGAAGCACCCATCCGGTAAGCATCAACGATGACTTTGTTGACCAGCTTGACCAGTTCGTTATCGGCGGCGGCACTGACTTCATCGGGAGTAACGATCCCCTCTTCTTCATCACCTCCCATACTGGACAATATGTCATCCATGGACGACTCATCGGCCATGCCGCCTCCACCTTCCGAAGCAGCGCCGCCGCCATAGAACAGATTCAAGGTTTGAGTGAATTCGCGCTGCGAACAAACCTGATAGACCAGCCGGTTTTTAGGAAAAATATTGTTGACCACGCGCGAAGCCTGAATGCGCTCCGGGTCAGTGGTCAATATCACCAATCCCTCCTGAGATTCCAGGAGTGGAACCCAGCGGCTGCTTTCGACATACTCGCGCCTCAGATTTTTCAATAATTCTGCAGGTTTGAGGCGGTCTCCACGATAGGCCTCATATGGCACTCCAAAGAAACTGGACAACGCCTTACCCAGGGCCGGGACAGTGACCTGGAATTCGTCGGTGAGCACTTCTTCAACATCTATACCCTGTGTGCCTTGCTGTACGTGTTGCCAGCTCAAACTCTGCAGCGGAAAGAACCCCGTCTGCCACCAAGTAATCGTATTTTGTTTTAATCGAACTTTCACGCTGGCGCAGATGTTGGCGCAGTGCCACCGCCATGGTCTGCGCCAGTTCCTGCACACCCTCTTCGATCAAAACGGCAAAAGGGGCACCGGCCTTGTTGTTGATTACCTGGATTACGCCGACAAGATCACCATGGGATGCATCCAGTATAGGCGCGACCAGCATTTGCTTGGTGCGGTATCCGGTACGCTTGTCAACTTCCTGCAAAAACCGCAGATGGGGACTGTATCCGGCCAGTTCCTTCTCATCATAGACATCTTTTATGTTGAGCAATTTTTTATGCATTGCCGCGTATCCGGCAAGGCTCTGCTCGGCAATGGGCAACTTTAAATCCTTGAAGGAGTTAAGGCCGGTCTTGACCTTGGAAACCAGTGAAATATTGTCTTCGCCCACAACATAAATCGTCAACCTGTCTGCATTGAACAACGCGCAGATGTCCCTGCTGACGTCCAGCATAATTTCATCAACGTTGCCGGTGGCGTGGATCTTGTTGCTGACCTGATTGAGGCTCTTGGTAAACTCAAGCTTGGCCTTGATATCACCGGCATTGCTTGATGCGGTTTTGGCTGCCATAACTGTGCTCATTTCCACTCCCTTGCCTGTTTCATGAGGCTGTTTCGTACCGGTCTCGGCACCATCCATAATCCATCGATCAAAACCTGCATTTTACTTGCGGTTTGCGCCCGGACTTCCGGTCTGCGCCTGCCTGAAGATTTTTCAGGTCAATCTGCATGATGTTCCAGATCTCACTAACCTCAGCCTGAAAAATTGATGCTTCGGGAAGCTTAAAAATGAAAATCATCTTTATTCTTCAAAATTCGAATACTTGATTATTGAGCAACATTCTGGGGCGCAATCCGAGCACGCAGTCCTCGATTTCCGTCATGGTGATTTCCAACTCGCCCGGTTTAAGGTGAGTGATGAAAATCTCCGCCTCGCGAGTCAGTTTTGCCAATTCTTCGGCGAGCATACTGGGGCAAAGATGCTTGGAAATAATCGCCAGGTCTTTCTCGCTATTGGGGAATGCCGTCTCTATGATAAGGTATCGCAAATTATTAATTTTGTTAACCACATCCCATAGTGCGTCATTGGATGTGGTATCCCCGCTGAATATCAAACTGGCCGCACCGCTGTCCAGATGGTAGCCGACCGCCGGAACAACATGGTTGGCTGGTATGGCAGTTATTTTCCGCCCGTTCAAAACCCGGGGCACGCCCAGCTCGATGGACTGGTAACGCATGTAGGGCTGGCGAACATTGGGTATTTCAGTGAAATCCGGCCATATTTTCCAGTTGAAAATATGTTGCCTGAGAATTTCCTGGGTTTCCTCGGTTGCGTGAACGGTTAACGGCTTATCCCGCATGAACCCGACACTGTCAACCATGAAGGGAATGCAAGCGATATGATCGAGATGGGAGTGGGTAACAAAAACATGATCAACCAAGGCAAGTTCAGTAAGGCTGAGTTCTGTCACCCCGGTGCCGGCGTCAATCAGCACATCCTGGTCCAACAGGAACGAAGTGGTGCGCAGATTGCCACCGATACCACCGCTGCATCCCAATACCCTTAGCTTCATGATGTTTTGATTATCCTGAATGTTTATCGGGAAAAATAACGGATTACTTGGTCTCGAACACGAACACGCCATCCCAGTCTGCGGATGGCGGATTTTTACGGTAGAAAGCCACGCGCTCCGCATACATTCTATACAGTTCTATAGCCGGAAACATGCGCTGCAAATTCATCAATTGTAACTCCGCCTGTTCCCAATCCTGTTTACGGTAGTAACGACGCGCATCATGGAACCATCTCACTTCATCATGCAGTTCCTTGCTCGCCTCACCGGCCAATCCCAATGGTTCGTAAATCGCAACGGGCTTATCTTTACCTTTTACCCGCACATGGTCAAGTTCACGGTAAATAAAATCGGTTGCGGTATTCCGGGTATTTTCACCTACTATCAGGTCAACCCCGTATTGTTTGGTTAAACCTTCCAGGCGCGAAGCCAAATTCACTTCATCGCCCATCACCGTGTAGGCTACACGAAGTTCGGAACCCATGTTGCCCACACTGACGCGTCCGGTGTTGATGCCTATACCCGCGCGTATCTCAGGCCAGCCTCGTCCCTTGAAGAATGGCTGCAAGCTCTGCAAGGTCATCTGCATCTCGATTGCAGCCAGCATGGCATTGCGCGCATGATCAGGATCGTGCAATGGCGCGCCCCAAAATGCCATGATGCAATCACCCATATATTTGTCTATCGTGCCGTGGTGCTTATAAACCACACGCGACAAGGGAGTCAGAAAGTCATGCATCAACAGTGCTAATTCCTTGGGTTCCAGGCTTTCCGCTATGGTTGTAAAGCCGCGCACATCAGAAAACAGGATCGTCATTTCCCGACTCTCGCCTTCCATGGACACGCTTTCCGGGTGTTTCGCCATTTCTTCGACTAATTCGCCGGGAACATACTGCCCGAACAGTCCGGTGATTTGCCGCTTGATACGCGATTCCACGAAGTAGCCGTAAGACATGTTCAAGGCAAACAACAGCACGATCATAACGATACTATTAGCCACAGGCATCACAATATCCGCATATGTCCACATCAGCAGGCTCAGCGCCACAGTAGTGCCCAGCACAAGTACCGAGGTCAGAATTGCCTTTGCCGGACTGAACAGCGGCAACAAAAAGTTCAATGCGATACCGATCAGCAACAACCAGATCACTTCAGCTCCGAGCATATAGGCCGGCCGCTGCTTCAAATTCTGGTCGAGAATACCAGCAATCAGGTTGGCGTGGACTTCCACACCGGGATAAACCTCATCCACAGGGGTTGAGCGCATATCCATCAGCCCCGGAGCAGTGGTACCTACCAGAACGATCTTGTCTTTCAGCTGCGAGATGTCGACCCTGCCATGAAGCACATCCGTGGCCGAAATATAACGGAAACTCCCTTGTTTTCCACGGTATGGCACAAAGGTGGCCACATCCCTGTCCACGGGGATTTTCAGATTGCCCCCGGTAACTTCCAGTTCCAGCCACTCCAAGCCCGTATATCCGCCGCTCTTCAAGCTGGCGAAACCGGGTACCAGTTTTGGATAGCCCAGCAGGGTGCGCACCATCGCAAGCGATAGGGATTCGTAATATGCACCTGCATATTCGGCCAACATGGGCACGCGGCGCACGCGACCATCGGAGTCCACCATGGGATTGAAATGTCCGGCATCCGCGGCAGCTTGCTGCAATTCGTGAAGATTCCCGCCATAGCCATTCCAGGTAGTGAACTCAATCGGATAACCATTGAATGTCCCGGCAGGGAAAACCGGTTCCGGCAGGCTCCCCGACACATTGATATTTTTCTGATTGTTCAGGTAATATCCCAGCACCACCTTGCGATTTCTGATCTTGTCCGCAAACAACTCGTCATACTCGAGTTGCGGCTTGACCCGGCTGAGAACCGATTGAAACGTGGCATCATTTTTGAGCTGGTTCTGCCCGAGCTTTTCCAATTCCTTCAGACCGGAACTGTCATCCCTTTCGGCAAAAACCACGTCAAATCCCACCTCGGCTATACCGTATTTATCGAACAACTCATCCATCAACAGAGCCAAGCGGTCTCGTCCCCATGGCCAGCGCCCCTCCTCCTTCAGGCTCTTTTCGTCGATGTCAAGAATAACGATACGATGATCCAGTGTCCGCGGCATCGTCAAGCGCATGCGGTAGTCGTATATGAGCGATGACAGTTGGGCGACAAAATCCAGCCTGTAAAACCGGGCGGCATTGCCCACAAAGACCAGGACGATCAATAGCCCGAGTACGATCAGGATTGCTCTTTTTTTCACGGCGAAGAACAGAGGAAAAACTTGTTTGCGTCGCCACGCGGCAGCTTCAATACATATCCGGCACAGCAGCGGCAAGGATTCTGCCATACGGTCGAATGGCTACCGGACTGTCCGGCCCGGCGAGAGACACCGGGCACCACGGCCTTCTGTCTTATTCCCACTACTAACCCTTGAAATAGAATTCCATCTTGACCCCCGCCAGCTCGATCACGTCATGTTCTTTCAACTGGCGCGCCTGGTTCGTAAGCGCCTGGCCATTCACCAAAGGGAAACTATCCCCTTCGACATGGGTGATAAAATACCCCTGCGGACGCCTCGTCAATACAGCCACCTGCAAGCCAGGCTTGCCCAGCGTGGTGAGGTTTTTTATCAACTCCAGCTCCTTGCCCGCGTTTGGCCCGGTCAAGACTTGTACCACCGCGACTTGCTGCGGAACGCCAGCTTGCGGAGCCGGTTTGGGCGCAGATTCCGGGACTGCCGGTGCAGCTGCTTGACTGGGGGCGCCCGGTGTCGTGATTTTTTGAGCTTCGAATTTCCCGGTTTTTTCAATCGCTTCACTTTGCAAGGGCTTGCTTCCGGCCAGCCCGTGCGCAGGACCCTGGCTGGTTGGGGGATTACTTGCGCTTGGAGCAAACTGTTTGGGTGGACTGCGCATCACCATCGTTTTTTCGAAATCGGCAGGAGTGGTCTGGGTGACTTGATCACTGATATATTTCAGCCTGTATTTGCCGATCCCTATCACATCGTTGTTTTGCAGAAAATGCTTTTTTGTCGGTACCCCGTTGACTTCCAGCCCATTGGTACTATCCAGATCCTCAAGGAAGGAATCGTGCAGTATGGTAACAATAGCAGCGTGCTCGCCACTTACTGCAAGATTGTCTATGGCAACATCATTATGTTCCTTGCGGCCAATAGTCATGCGCTCCTTGTTAAGTGGAAACTCTTTAAGTACCGCCCCGTCCATGCTAAGTATCAATTTTGCAGCCATAGTCATAATCCTCTTGCTAATTATCTTTTAAACCAGGCGAAAGATTTTGCCAGCCAACCTCGCGGAACGGAGAACCCGCCTTTTACTTTCACCAATATCACGGAAATATTATCCCGTCCGCCATTGTCGTTAGCCATCTGTATCAACTGACTAGCGGCAAGCGGCAAATTGTTTTGCAATGCATACAACGTGGACTGTATGTCTTCATCCTCGACCATGTCGTTCAAGCCATCCGAACATAGCAGGTACACATCCCCGACCAGCACTTCAAGCACATGGATTTCCGGCACCACTTGCGCATCGATCCCGACGGCGCGGGTCACCAAATTCTTGTTTTTTGACAGGCGCGCATCTTCCACACTGATAATCCCGCCATCAATCTGTTCCTGTAGCAATGAATGATCCCGGGTGACCGTTTCCAGGACTTCGCCGCGCAACCGGTACATGCGCGAATCCCCGACATGTCCGACCACCATGCGGTTGTCATAAAACAGTCCGGAAACAATGGTTGTTCCCATACCCGAATATTGCGGCTGGCTTTCCGCCGCATGAAAAATCGAGGCATTCGCCTTCTGAATGTTGTTGCGCAACAACATCACACCCAGTTCTTCGTCGCTTGTTTCATCGCGATCAATCGGGCTGGCATCCTGCAAAGAGTGGCTAACTTCGGTCACCACTACCGAAACGGCTATCCCGCTCGCGACCTCGCCGGCATTGTAACCACCCATTCCGTCCGCCAGCACCACCAATCCATAAGCGGGCTCGCAGGCAACGCTATCCTCGTTGTGTGAACGCACCATCCCGGGATGCGTCTGGCTGAATATTTCCAATGCCTCCGTAACCTTCATGTATTACCCCTGTAAGCTCGCGGCGCAACGACGCAAGTCATTGGCCATTTCAGCACCACTGGAATAGCGCTCCTCAATCCGCTTTGCCAATGAGCGATTTATTATTGCCACCAGACATTGCGGCAAATCAGGTTTGATGCTCAGGATATCCGTAGGCTGCTCGTTGGCAATACGGTACATCAATTGAGCCATAGACTCCCCCTCGAACGGAAGCTTACCACAAGCCATTTGATACAAGCTCACGCCCAATGAGAAAAGGTCTGAAGCCCCGTCGATTTTCCTGCCGGTCAATTGTTCGGGCGACATAAACGACGGCGTTCCCAAAACCATGCCTGTTTTGGTTTTGCTCGAATCAGTGATGCGCGCAATTCCAAAATCGGTTAATTTTGGCGTGTCAGTTTCCGGGTCGTACATGATATTGGCCGGCTTGATATCCCGGTGCACCACGTTCTGTTTGTGCGCATAGTCCAGCGCGTCGGCAACCTTTGAAAATATACCCAGCACACTGGGCAAAGGCAGCAAATTATCCGCTTTGGTGCGGGATGCCAAGTCCCTGCCCTTAAGAAACTCCATCGCGATGTAGGCAAGGTCATGTTCCTCACCCGCGTCATACATGGTCACGATATTCGGGTGATTGAGGCGGCCGGCAGTTTCGGCCTCGCGAAAAAACCGGGCTTTCACTTCCTCCACTTCACTGGCCTCGAACTCCTGCGCCAGGGCCATGGTTTTGATCGCCACCACACGGCCGATTTTCGGATCCTTACCCAGATACACCACGCCCATCGCACCCTTGCCGAGCTCTTTCTCTATTTCATAACGCCCCAGCATCGGCTTGGACACGCCGCTGTTGTCCAACACCAATGTACTGGCGTTGCTTCTGCCGGATGCAGCGCCGAGCAACACCGTTTCGGACATCGCCTTGGTCTGGGCAAGGCGCGCATCCAGGTCGCGAAACTTCGGGTTATATTCCGCCATATATTTGAATACCGACTCTGCCTTGTTGAACTGCCGCTTACGCTCGAAATCCAGCCCCAGGTTGTACAACACCTCCATCAGGCTATCGTCCACCTGCACCTTGCGGAATTTGTCGAAGGCGATATCCAGCTGACCCTGCCCCTGGAAAGCCAAGCCCAGCATGCGATTGCTTTCCGCTGATTCCGCATCTGATTTTCGCTTGCCTTTCTCGGCCACCAAAAAACGCTTGGTGGTAAGGAGCAAATGCCCGACCAATAGCATGGCAGCCGGCAACATCAATTGCAGCCACAGCGCCTGGGCGGTCATTAAAATAAATTGGGTGGACAGCAATGCAATGAATAACACCGCCGTAACCCACGAACCTATGGCTGCATTCAGGCGCGGCAACAGCAGGGTCAGATAAATCGCAACCAGCAGAAAAGCTCCGGCTTGGGCCCATCCAGCCCAGCTTGGCGATACAAAAAAGTCACCCTGGAGGATGCTGGATACAGAATGCGCCAATATCTCCGCCGGGGGCATGGCAGAGGAAACAGGTGTCACCTGCAACGATCCGACACCTGCTGCCGAAGCTCCGATCAACACGATTTTGTCGCGATACTTTTCAGCCGGAATCTTGCCGCTCAAAACGTCATAGAAAGAATCCACGGGGAATGCCGGCCGCCCATTCTTGTCCTTGTAAAAATAGGTGTACATCTTTAACTGCGGGTCTGTGGCGATTATCTGTTTCCCCAACCGCACACTTGTGCCCAGATTGATCTGTATATCCCCGGGATCGAGATTCAGGCTTTTGGCCGCCAGCATCAATGATAGCGAGGGATAATACTGGTCGTAATAGCTTATCACCAGGGGTTCAGTACGCACTGCCCCGTCGACATCAGGATCACTATTCAAGTGTCCAATGGACATCGCCTTGCTGCCCAGCAACGGGATGGGTGACAACACACCTCTTGAAGGCGGCGGGAATTCACCGGAACCGCCCGGATCTTTTACATTCGGAAGACTATTGCGCAAAACATAGTCCGGCAAGGGATGACCGGGCTTGCCTTGGGGCTCTCCAAGCTCGAAAAATATCGGCAGCAAAACATCGTTGGCCCTGGCTATGCTATCGCTGAGTTTCTGGTCGTTATCGAGATTTGTCGCAGCCTCACGCAGCAACGCATCAAGCTGCGCCAGTTCTGCCTGCTGCGCCGGATTGGAAGTTTTTTTAAGTGTGGAATTGCGCAGCAATTCGGCAATCCTGTAAATATAGTCCAGCCCGGCATCCGCCTGCGGTTCAAAGAAAAAGACGGTATAACCGATCACCTTGGCATGGCCCGCCGTCAGGATATCGATCATTTTGGCATGTATTTCGCGCGGCCACGGCCAGCGTCCCAGATTGGCGATACTCCGGTCATCAATCGCAATTACCGCGATCTTGTCGCTCGGTGTGCGCGAAGTGGCCAAAACACCCAGGTCGTAGGCCTTGCGCTCCAGACTCTGGATCAAATCGCTTCTTGCGCCCGCCAAAAAAAACAAGGCCACCAGCAAACCCACCAACCAGTCCTTCTGCCAAAATGACCACTTACTCATATTTTCCCCGGGAACTTATTGACAAGAGTGATGTGGATTTCCATGCAGGATACGGCGCAGATATTAATATACTTCCCATCAACCCACCATAACCCTTCAGGTTTACTGGCAGTTATCCAAAAAAACGATTGGTCATGGAAGGACGGCAAGGCTGTATTTACATGACCAACTGCACCGGGCATTTTGCCAGATGCAGGACTTTGTTCACTACTGAACCCAGCAACAATGATTGCAATCCGCCCTGTCCCTGCCTGCCCATCACGATTTGATCCACTTTTTGCTGATCGGCATACTGGGCTATCGCTTCCGCGGGGGTGCCCACGCTGATGTGGTACTGATAGGGCAAGGCAGCGGCATCAAGCGCCGCGCGGGCAGGCTGGAGTGCTGCCATTCCCTGCTCGCGATAATAATCGTTGATGGTTTCCTGACTGATGAACAGTTTGACATTGCCCACCGCCACATTCCACTGCACGTTCAGCAGCAATACCTGCGGTGATTCCTTCCAGGCCGCCCCATTTCTGATCACGTACTCGACTGCATGCTGGGCATAAGCCGAACCATCGACCGGTATCAGTATTTTCATCATCCCCCCCTTACGATTTATCGCCTGGCGATTTATCGTCTGGCACGATATTCGCGTATTTCCGGACCGGCGGCTTGCCATCCACCCCTGCTGGAGCCGTTTGCGACTTGTCACCCACCCCTGCCACAACCGCTTCGTCCACCAGGTTGATGACTGCTCTTGCCGCAGCCTTGCGTACCGCCAGCCACCTTCCTGCCGCCAACACCAGCAGCGCACAAAACACCGGAACCAGACTATGCAGATAATGCCGTGTCTCCACCAGCGGACTGAACAAAGCCTCGCTGACCAGCATTTCACCCGCGACGTATCCCAGGAGCGCGCCACCTGCATAGATGATGAACGGAAAGCGATCGATCAGCCTGAGTACCAGCTGGCTGCTCCATGCGATCAGCGGAATGCTGATCAGCAGGCCAAACACCAGCAGCGCCACATTACCCTTGGCTGCGGCCGCCACACCCAGCACGTTATCCAGACTCATCACGAAATCGGCGATGATGATGGTCTTGACCGCGCCCAGCAGCCGCGTGTCAGCCTGAATATTGTCCGCGTTATGATCTTCCTCAGGCAGGATCAGCTTTATGCCTATCCACAGCAGCAGCAGTGCACCGACCAGCCTGAGGTAAGGCAGCGACAGCAGGCTCACAGCAAAGAACGTCAATATCACACGCAGGCCTATCGCGCCCGCCACACCGAACAGGATGCCCTTGCTGCGCTGCCCGGCAGGAAGATTGCGGCAAGCAAGCGCGATCACCACCGCGTTGTCGCCGGACAGCAACAGGTCGATCACGATGATCTTGAACACATCGACCCAGAATTGCGATGTGGAGAACATTTCCAGCATTATTTAACTCTTCAGGACCTTCTGCATCGTGCGCCCCATTTCCGCCGGATTGCGAGTGATGTGGATACCGCATTCTTCCATCACCACCAGCTTGTCTTCGGCACCGCCCTGGCCGCCGGAAATGATTGCACCGGCGTGCCCCATACGCTTGCCGGGAGGCGCGGTGATGCCGGCGATAAAACCTACCACCGGCTTTTTCATGTTGTCCCTGATCCAGCGCGCGCACTCCTCTTCGTCGCTGCCGCCGATCTCACCCACCATGACCACCGCATCGGTCTGGGGATCTTCGTTGAACAGCTTCATCACATCCAGATGCTTCAAGCCATTGATCGGGTCACCGCCGATGCCAACGCAAGAGGATTGGCCCAGACCCAATGCGGTCAATTGTCCGACTGCCTCGTAGGTGAGCGTCCCCGATCGCGACACCACACCGATGCGTCCCTTGCGGTGTATATGCCCGGGCATGATGCCGATCTTGATCTCGTCGGGCGTGATCAGCCCCGGGCAATTCGGCCCGATCAACAGGGTGCGCTTGCCCTGCATCTTGTAACGCGTGCGCAGCATGTCGTGCACCGGGATCCCTTCCGTGATGCAGATCACCAGATCCAGATCGGCCTCGACCGCCTCATCGATTGCTGCCGCGGCACCCGATGGCGGGACGTAGATTACCGACACCGTGGCTCCGGTCGCTGCTTTTGCAGCGAGCACCGACTCATATACCGGGATACCCTCAAACAATTCTCCCGCTTTTTTCGGGTTCACCCCTGCGACGAAACAACTCGCACCGTTCGCATAGGCCTTGCAATTGATGGTGTGGAATTGGCCCACCTTGCCGGTCATACCCTGCGTCATCACTCTGGTGTTTTTATCGATCAGGATGGACATTATTGTTTCTCCCCGGCCGCCGCAACGACCTTTTGTGCCGCATCCGCCATGTCGCTGCCGGAAATGATGGTCAGTCCGGATTCGGCCAGGATTTTCCTGCCCAGTTCCACGTTGGTGCCCTCCAGACGCACCACCAAAGGCACGTTCAGATCAACCTCGCGCGCCGCGGCAACCACGCCCGCGGCGATAACATCGCATTTCATGATGCCGCCGAAGATGTTCACCAATATCGCTTTCAGCTTCGGATTCTTCAGCATCAGCTTGAACGCCTCAGTAACTTTTTCCGTGCTCGCCCCGCCGCCCACATCGAGGAAATTCGCCGGATTGCCACCGTACAACTTGATGATGTCCATGGTCGCCATTGCCAGCCCCGCGCCATTGACCAGACAGCCGATGTCACCATCCAGGGCGATATAACTGAGATCGAATTTGGACGCCTCGATCTCGGCTGGATCCTCTTCATCAAGGTCGCGATACGCCACAATCTCCGGATGCCGGTACAGCGCGTTACTATCAAAGTTAAACTTTGCATCCAAAGCCAGCAGGCGGCCATCCGCGGTCAGCACCAATGGATTGATTTCCGCGAGCATCGCGTCTTTCTCCACAAAGGCCCGGTACAGGCCCTGCAGGCATGCACGCGCTTGGACATAGGCTGCCGCGGGTATGCCGATGGCACGAGCGATTGAGTCCATCTCGGCATTGCGCAACCCCGTCGCCGGGTCTATCCAAACCTTGTGTATCTTGTCCGGCGCGTGCAGTGCGACCTGTTCGATCTCCATTCCGCCTTCACTGCTCGCGAGCAAGGCTACGCGCTGCTTGCTGCGGTCTATCACCATGCCAATGTAAAACTCTTGGGCTATTTGCGCGCCCTCTTCGACAAGCAAGCGACGCACGACTTGCCCCTCCGGACCGGTTTGATGCGTAATCAGGTGCATGCCGAGAATCTGCTGCGCCGCGCTGCGCACTTCTTCCAGCGAGTGCGCCACCTTCACCCCGCCGCCCTTGCCGCGACCACCCGCATGTATCTGCGCCTTTACCACCCAGGCTGCTCCACCCAATTGCCGGGCCGCCGACACAGCCTCATCTACGCTATGGCATGCCGCCCCGCGAGGTGTAGGCACACTGAATTGACGAAGTATTTCTTTGCCCTGGTACTCGTGAATTTTCATGATGGATTGTTGCCCGAATGTAGCCCTGTCGCCAAGTTTGGCGCAGATGCAATATTACCGAATTTATTGAAATAAAGCGGAAAATCATGCGGCAAGGGAAGATGCGTTGTCAAAACACAAAACGACCCCTTCAATACGCCGGTGAAAATTGGTCGGCAATCAACAAAAAATACCGGCAAGAAAATTATCTGCAATCTATCTAATTGACCAACAGTGGGGCAAGGAAGGAAATGAACTCATTGACAATAACTTCCTCGTGCCCGGCGTCCTTCATTTCCCATTTAATCGTATTCAAAAGTTTTGCTTTTTTATAAATATTCAGCCTGTGCTTTGAGGAAAATGTGCGTACGCGGACGATCAGACTGTCAAATTTTCTCTGGTATTCTTTTGCCGGGATAGCTTTCCCTTTTTGTTCAGCGGGAGGAAACAGCCGGTTTACTTCGCGGACTATCTCATGCGCAAACAAAACTGCTTCTTCAGCGTTGAACCAATCTAGTATCATGTTTCCGCTCCGGACATATCGATGAAATTAAAGGACCTGAAAATGGCGATATTCGGTAAAGACCAAGCTATTCCCGCAAAAAATATAAACTGCGCATTTGCAAGGCAAGTTTAGCAAAATTTATCTTTTAAAGGTTATTAGATGGGATTATTCGATCGCTTACGCTCTAACAGACAGGTAGTCGCGAACAGCAGCGCGCGCAGGGCTGAGACTTCGGAACAGGACGCGACACGCCTGATCGACGCAGGACATGAACTGGAAGCCCAGGGCAGCCTCAACGCGGCGATGCAGTGTTATCTGGATGCCCTCCGCCTGGCACCCAACCCGGCGCGCGCCTACCTCAACCAGGGCAATGTCCTGTTATTGAAGGGCGACCTGGACGGCGCGCTGCAGGCATTCAGGACCGCGATCAAACACAAACCGGATTATGCCGGGGCTTACTACAACATCGGCAATGCCCTGCTGGGCAACGGCCAGCTTGATGAGGCCGCGGCGAACTATCGCAGTGCGCTGGAGATTCAACCCGATTACGCCGAGGTGCATTGCAGTCTGGGCGTCGCGCTCAAGGAACTCGGGCAGCCTGATGATGCCATTGCCAGTTTCCAACGCGCCATTAAGCTCAATCCTGACCTGATCGAGGCGCAATCCAACTTGGGTAACATTCTGGAGCACCTATACAACTCTGGAAATGTCCTGCTAAATAACGGGAAATTGGAGAAAGCAGTAGCGAATTTCAGACGGGTACTGGAGATCGAACCCAATCTGACGGAAGCGTATGACAGCTTGGGTCGTGCCTTGCAAGAACTTGGACAACTTGATAATGCAGTGGCAAGCTACCATCGGGCGCTGGAACTGAAACCCGATTACGCCGAGGCACATAACAACCTGGGCACCGCACTGGAAAAAATCGGACAGCTTGATAATGCGCTGGCGAGTTACCGGCGGGCGCTGGCACTCAAACCCGATTATGTTGAGGTACACACCGGCTTAGGTAATGTACTGCAAGAGCTGGGACAATTCGCTGAAGCGGCAGCAAGTTATCGGCGAGCATTGGAGATCAAACCAGATTACCTTAATGCGCTTCATAACCTGCTGTTTACATTAATCTACACTGCCAACCACACACCCTCGTACCATCTTGACCAGGCACGCCAGTTTGGCCGGATCGTTGCAGAAAAAGTGACCGCACGCTTTGCTTCCTGGCAGTGCGCGGCTCAGCCAGAACGCCTGCGCGTCGGGCTGGTATCCGGTGACTTGTTCACACATTCCGTGGGACATTTTTTGGAGGGCCTGTTAACCAGGATCGATCCGGCGCGCATCGAACTGATCGCCTATCCGACACATCGCAGGCGGGACGAACTCACCGCGCGCATCCGCCCGCATTTCTCCGAGTGGAAACCGTTGACCAATCTCAGTGACGAAACAGCCGCGCGCCTGATCCACGCCGACGGTGTACATGTCCTAGTCGATCTTTCCGGCCATACCGAACACAACCGCCTGCCGGTATTCGCCTGGAAGCCTGCGCCGGTGCAGGTTACCTGGCTGGGGTTGCCGGCGACGACCGGGATGACGGAAATGGATTATGTGCTGGGTGATCCACATGCCATTCCGGCAGAATACGAAAATCACTTCTCAGAAACGGTGTGGCGGATGCCGGAAAGCTATTTGTGCCTTACCATTCCGGCTTCACCCGTGAATGTCGCCCCGCTCCCAGCACTATCAACCGGGTATGTGACCTTTGGGAGTTTCAATAACCTGACCAAGATGAACGATGCTGTCGTGGCTGCATGGGCGCGTATACTCAAGTTGGTGCCAAACTCACGGCTGTTGCTCAAGACGAAACAGTTGAGTGAACCGGCTGCCTGCGAAAAAACCCGCCTACGTTTTGCTTCCTGCGGCATTGCGCCCGGCCAACTGCTGTTAAGCGGGATACTGGCATCCCGCGATGATCATCTGGCTGCTTACAGCAAAGTCGATATCGCGTTGGATACTTTCCCCTACCCCGGGGTGACTACCAGCGTTGAAGCATTGTGGATGGGTGTGCCGGTGCTGAGCCTGCAGGGCGACAGGTTTCTTTCATGCACGGCAGGCAGTATCGCCCACAATGCCGGATTACCCGATTGGATCGCCGCTGACATGGACGACTATGTGGCTAAAGCTGTGGCATTCGCCACCGACCTTGAACGCTTGGCCGCGCTGCGCGCCGACCTGCGCCAGCAGGTGCTGGTCTCCCCGCTGTTCGACGCCCCGCGCTTTGCCAGGAATTTCGAGGATACGCTGTGGGCGATGTGGCAACGCCATCAGGTTCACCAGGAAAAACCGGAAAGATTGTGATATGAGCCTATTCGATCGCTTCTGTTCTACCGGACCGGCACCTGCGGACAGCATCCGCGGCAGCATGGACACGTCCGAACAGGAATCTACACGTTTGATCGACGCGGGACATGTCCTGGAGGCACAGGGTCGGCTCGACGCGGCGATACAATGTTATCTGGATGCCATACCCCTGGCGCCCAATCCGGCACGCGCCCACCTCAACCAGGGCAATGTCCTGTTATTGAAGGGCGACTTGGACGGCGCGCTGCAGGCATTCAGGACCGCGATCAAACACAAACCGGATTATGCCGGGGCTTACTACAACATCGGCAATGCCCTGCTGGGCAACGGCCAGCTTGATGAGGCCGCGGCGAACTATCGCAGTGCGCTGGAGATTCAACCCGATTACGCCGAGGTGCATTGCAGTCTGGGCGTCACGCTCAAGGAACTCGGGCAGCCTGATGATGCCATTGCCAGTTTCCAACGCGCCATTAAGCTCAATCCTGACCTGATCGAGGCGCATTTGAATCTGGGCCATGTCCTGCAAACTCTAGGGCAACTTGAAAACGCGGTGACCTGTTACCAACACGCTACGGAGTTCAAACCTGATTTGGCTGAAGCGCACAGCAACCTGGGCTTTGCCCTACAAAAACTTGGGCAGTTCGAGAATGCCGTGACAAGTTATCGGCGAGCTCTGGATATCCAACCCGATTACGCTGATGCACTTAACAACTTGGGCAATATCCTGAAAGAACTAGGACAACACGATGTCGCAGTGTCATGTTACCGGCGGGCACTGGAGGTCAAACCTGATTACGCCGAGGCACTAAACAACTTGGGCAATGCCCTGCAAGACCTCGGGCAATACGAAAGTGCGGAGTCATGTTACCAGCGGGCACTGGAGGTCAAACCTGATTACACCGAGGCACTAAACAATCTGGGCATCGTGCTGCAAGACCTTGGGCGGCTCGATGGTGCGATGGATATTTACCGGCAAATTCTAGCACTCAAACCCGACTACGTTAATGCGCATCATGGCCTGCTGTTTGCCTTGAATTACACCGCCGGTAATACACCCTCGTACCATCTTGAACAAGCTCGCCGGTATGGCCGGATCGTCGCAGAGAAAGTGGGGGCCCGTTTTACTTCTTGGCAGTGTGCCACCCACCCAAAACGCCTGCGGGTCGGGCTAGTGTCAGGTGATTTGATCAGCCACCCGGTGGGATTTTTTCTGGAAGGGCTGCTGGCTCAGATCGACCCGGCCCGCATCGAACTGGTCGCCTATCCGACACATCGCAGGGAGGACGAACTCACCACTCGCATCCGCCCGCGTTTCTCCGAGTGGAAACCGTTGACCAATCTCAGTGACGAAACCGCCGCGCGCCTGATCCACGCCGACGGTGTACATGTCCTGGTCGATCTTTCCGGCCATACCGAACACAACCGCCTGCCGGTGTTCGCCTGGAAGCCTGCGCCGGTGCAGGTTACCTGGCTGGGCTATTTCGCCACCACAGGGATGGCGGAAATGGATTATGTGCTGGCCGACGAAGTGGGTGTGCCCGAGGCTCAACAGGGGCAATTCATCGAATCCGTCTGGTATCTGCCCGACACGCGTTTGTGTTTCACCACACCCTTGGTTGACCTGCCCGTCGCGCCATTGCCCGCCTTGTCGAACGGCATGATCACTTTTGGCTGTTTCCAGAACCTGACCAAGCTGGGTGATGAGGTACTTGAAACATGGGGGGAAATCCTTGCTGCCCTGCCCAATGCAAAACTGCGTTTACAGTGCAAACAATTGGGCGAACCGGCACAGATGGAACAACTGCTGCAACGCTGCCAGCATCACGGCATCTCCCACGAGCGGGTAATGATGCACAAATCAACTCAACGCGAGGCCTATCTGGCGGCCCATGCAGAGATTGACATGATACTGGACACCTTTCCTTATCCGGGTGGCACCACCACCTGTGAAGCGCTGTGGATGGGTGTGCCTACCCTGACTCTGGCAGGTGACAGCCTGCTGGCCAGGCAGGGAGCCAGCCTGCTCACGGCAGCAGGCTTGCCGGAATGGGTTGCGGCAAGCCGACAGGAATACATCTCCAAGGCAATCGCGCTGGCCGGCGATTACACAAAATTGGCCGCGCTGCGCAGCGGCTTGCGCCAGCAAGTCCTAGCCTCCCCGCTGTTCGACGCCCCGCGCTTTGCCCGGCATTTCGAGAATGCGCTGTGGGGAATGTGGCAACGTCATCAGGCCAAACCAGAGAAACCGGCATGACCACCGGGAAAGGTTATTAGATGGGATTATTCAATCGCTTCCGCTCTGGCGGACAGGTAGTCGCGAACAGCAGCGCGCGCAGGGCTGAGACTTCGGAACAGGACGCGACACGCCTGATCGACGCAGGACATGAACTGGAAGCCCAGGGCAGCCTCGACGCGGCGATGCAATGCTACCTGAATGCCATCCGTCTGGCACCCAATCCGGCACGGGCCCACCTCAATCAGGGCAATGTCCTGTTATTGAAGGGCGACCTGGACGGCGCGCTGCAGGCATTCAGGACCGCGATCAAACACAAACCCGATTATGCCGGCGCTTACTACAACATCGGCAATGTCCTGCTGGGCAACGGCCAGTTTGACGAAGCCGCGGCGAACTATCGCAGTGCGCTGGAGATTCAACCCGATTACGCCGAGGTGCATTGCAGTCTGGGGGTCGCACTCAAGGAACTCGGGCAGCCTGATGATGCCATTGCCAGTTTCCAACGCGCCCTTAAGCTCAATCCCGATCTGGTCGAGGCGCATTTGAATCTGGGTTCGCTGCTCCTTTCCCGGGGCCGGTACATCGAGGCATGGCCCGAGTACGAAACCCGCCATGACCCTAATTATTCGGGACGGCAATCCATTCCACCTGACCTGCCATTCCCCCATTGGCGAGGAGAATCCCTGAACGGAAAGTCTCTCCTGATCTGGCCCGAGCAGGGCTTCGGGGACGAGATTCAGTTTGCCCGTTATTTCCCCATGCTCAAAACTCTGGGCGTCACCCGCCTTACCGTGGTTTGCAAGCCGGCTCTTGAAGCATTGCTGAAAATGGTCGATGGCGTGGATGAGGTGATTCCCTTCTCGGACGCATTAACTTTGCCGCTACACGACTACTGGACATTTCCGATGAGCCTGCCGATGCATTTTTCCACCACAGTCCAGACCATCCCGGACAAACTGCCCTACCTGAAAGTCCCCCCGGAAAGATTCAAGCAGTGGCAGCATCGGCTGCCCGCGGACGGATTGAAGATAGGGCTGGTCTGGAAAGGGAATGCCGCCCATGAAAACGACGCGAACCGTTCCCTGCCGGATCTTTCTCTATTGGCTCCCCTGTGGTCTGAACCCGGTATAACTTTTATCAGCCTGCAGAAAGGGCCCGGCGAGGAAGAAGCGGCAACACCGCCAGCAAGTCAGCCTATTCTTCATCTCGGCTCCAGCATATTGGACTTTGCCGATAGCGCAGCCATCGTGGCCCAACTGGACTTGGTGATTTGCATCGACACCGCCATCGCCCATCTGGCGGGAGCATTGAACAAGCCCTGCTGGGTACTGCTGCCTGCCGTAGGAGTTGATTGGCGCTGGCTTCAGGAGCGTACTGACTCGCCATGGTATCCGGTCGTGATGCGGCTGTTCAGGCAAACAAAAACCGGTAATTGGTCGGCGACCATCAGTGAGGTAGCACTGGCACTGAGAATTTGGGCTGCACAGCGCAGAGATGAAATCTGAATGCGCGGACGTTTATCCGCCTTGCCGTTAACGTTGCAAATCGAAAGCCGGCTTTCAGATGCGGCGACGCGACAGAATTCCGTGTTGCTTGATTTGAAACGCTCGTCCGAAAGTAAAAAGACCTGCATTGCTGCAAGTCCTGTAAATTCTGGTGCCGATTATCGGATTCGAACTGATGACCTACCGCTTACAAGGCGGTTGCTCTACCAACTGAGCTAAATCGGCATGAAAAATCGAGGAAAACTGAGGCTCTTTTGCAAGATGGTGGGTCGTGCGTGATTCGAACACGCGACCAACGGATTAAAAGTCCGCTGCTCTACCGGCTGAGCTAACGACCCCTCGCAAAGGAGCGCGAATTATACGGAATTAGCCCACCCTGTCAACGAAAAATACCTTGGAGCACAACTTGCGAGTTTATAAAACGCGATATCGTGTCGTGTCACCAATGCCCGCCGCAACAAATCCGGTGTGACGCAAGCGGCAGGCGTCACATACTCCGCAGGCTCGCCCTGATTCATCAGCCTGGTAGCATGAAACAGTATGTGAAAAATCCACGCCAAGAGCCAGGCCCTGCCGGATGATCTCCGCTTTTGACATATGCTGCAGCGGCGCGTGCACGGCAAGCGGATGCCCTTCCACCGCCGCCTTGGTGGCGAGATTTGCCATACGCTCGAAAGCCTCGATGTAGGCGGGTCGACAATCGGGATAGCCGGAATAATCGACGGCATTCACCCCAATGAAGATATCCCGTGCCTGCAACACCTCGGCCCAGGCCAGCGCCAGCGCCAGCATGATGGTATTGCGTGCGGGAACATAAGTCAGCGGGATACCCTCGGTGGGCTGTTGGGACACCGCGATTTTTTTATCCGTCAGGGACGAACCGCCAAATCCGGTCAGGTCGATATTCACCACCCGATGCTCCCGAGCCCCCAGCTCTTGCGCAACACGTTGCGCGGCAGCCAGTTCAGCATGATGGCGTTGCCCGTAATCCACGCTCAACGCGTGACAGTCAAAGCCTTGCGCAGCGGCCATTGCCAGCACCGTTGCCGAATCCATCCCGCCGGACAGGAGCACCACTGCTTTCTTCATGTTCAGTGCCCCGGCTCGTTATTCCACAACAACTTGTGCAACTGGACTTGCATCCTGACCGGAAGATTGTCGCGCAATATCCAGTCCGCCAGCTGCGTGGCATTCAACATTCCGTGTGCCGGTGAAAACAGCACCGGGCACTTCTCGTTCAGATGATGTTGCTGCAGGATTTTCTTTGCCCATTGGTAGTCATTCTCATCGCACAACACGAATTTTATTTCGTCGTGCCCGGTCAGCAGCGCCAGGTTTTCCCAACGATTCTTTTCAAGCTCGCCCGATGCCGGAGTTTTGATGTCCACCACGCGCATCACACGGGCATCGACTGAACCGATATCCAGGGCCCCGCCGGTCTCCAACGACACCGTATAACCCGCATCACACAAGGCGCGCAGCAGGGGCAGGCAATTTTTTTGCGCAAGCGGCTCGCCGCCGGTGACAGTCACGTATTGCGGCGAAAATTGGACAACCTGCCGCAGTATCTCTGTCAGGCTGGTGTTTTTCCCGCCGCTGAAGGCGTAAGCAGTATCGCAGTATGTGCACCGCAACGGACAACCGGTCAGGCGTATGAATACCGTGGGCAAACCGACCCGGCTGGTTTCGCCTTGCAGGGAATGGAAAATTTCAGTAATGCGCAGTTGCACATCCATACTCGCGTGCGGCATATTGACTACTTGGTGGCAGCGAGCAGCTTCTTGGCTTTGGCGGCGGCTTCGCTGGCTGGATATTTTGCGACAAGTTGCCTGAGCATTTTGCGCGCTGCAATGGGTTTTTTCAGTCCCTTCAGGCAATCCGAAATCCCGTACATCGCATCGGCAGCTTTGGGAGCTTCCGGAAAATCCTTCAGCAGCTTCTGGTAAGTGACCAAAGCCTGCTTGTATTCCTTCATTCCAAACTGGGACTTGCCCAGCCAGTAATTCGCATCCGGAACCCGTGTAGAACCGGAATACATCTTGATAAAGTCCTGATAAGCCTTGACCGCATTCACATAACTGCCGGATTTGTACATCCCGTAGGCAGCCTCAAAGGCTCGGTCTTCGGGAACCGGATCGGAAGGATCGGTGGAAACAGGTGCCTTGACGGCGACAGCGGAAGCGGCTTCTTTTGCAGCCTGCTCAGCGGATTCAAAATGACGCATGCGCGTATCCAGATCCACATAAAAATCCTTTTGGCGCTTTTCGGCATCTTGCAAGCCGTGCGTCGTTTCTTCATTCAGCCCGCGCAAATTTCGGATTTCTGTATTCAGTGCATCGATCTGGCTCTGCAGATCCAGCATAGACTTGGTTCTCTGACTGACCTCATCCTCCAGCTTCAGCACACGCGTCTCTAATTGCTGGATTTGTTTGCGTGCCCCGTTATCCTCCAACAATCCTGCCCGGGCAGGAATGGCGAAACTCAGGGCCAGCAATAAGAGAGCGCGTTGCTTCAGCATATTTACAGCTTAAGTGCTTTATTGGTACTTTATGTCGCTCCGGCGATTTTGCTTCCAGCACGATTCATTGTGTTCCTTGCAAAGCGGTTTTTCTTCGCCATAGCTGACAGTTTCGATCTGGCTGGCTTTCGCTCCACCCAACACCAGCATCTTCTTCACGCTCTCTGCACGGCGCTGACCGAGAGCCAGGTTGTATTCCTTGCTGCCGCGTTCATCGCAATTGCCTTCCACTCGCACTTTGCGATTCTGATGCTCGCTCAGATATTTCGCGTGCGCCAACACGATCGGCTTGTCGTCAGCTTGCACGGCTGAGACATCGAGAGGAAAGTAGACACTGCGCTTGGACAGGATGCTGGAAGGATCATTCAGGGGGTCAACCGCAACAACTGTTGCTGGGGCCGGTGCGGCCACTGGTGCTGTCGCCGCTACCGGAGCCGGCGCAGCAGCTTCTTTTGGTTTCTCGCTGGCACATGCTGCAAGCAAATTCAGCAACACGATACTGATAACTAGTTTTTTCATTGCACTACTCCTTTAGTCAGGTTAATCATTGATGTGGCCCCCACACCGGTTCACGGGCATCGCCGTTATCTGTGAACATATGCTGCTGCACACGACCATCGCTCGATACAGTCGCTAATATACCACGACCGCGCGCCTCGCTGGCAAATAGGATGAGCTTCCCGTTAGGCGCAAAACTGGGTTTTTTCTCCCAGCCTCCGGAGGTGAGAGTCTCCACTTGCCCGGTCTGAAAATCCTGGGTGGCAATGAAAAACTTGCCGTTAATTAAATGCGTGTAGACAAAACCTTTGCCATCCGGGCTATAGCGCGGCGAATAATTATTGCCATCGCCAAACGTCATGCGCTGCTCGGGGCCGCCTGCCACCGGCATGCTATATATTTGCGGACTCCCCCCTTCATTGGAGGTAAACAGCAAAGTCTGCCCATCCGGCGAAAAACTCGGCTCGGTTGCGATAGCGTTAATAAAAGTGAGACGGCGTATCCCGCTTCCATCCGGCCGCACCAGGTAAATTTCCGAGCTGCCGTCGCGTGTCAACACGATAGCCAGCTGCTTCCCGTCCGGAGACCAGGACGGCGCGCTGTTGCTGCCGCGAAAATCGGCCAGCACCATGCGCTGATTGGTGAACAGCGACTGCACATACACGACTGCATGCCCCGTCTCAAAGCTGACATAAACCAGATGGCTGCCGTCCGGAGACCAGGCCGGCGACATGATGGGTTCGTTTTGCTCGAGAACCACCTGTTCGTTGTAGCCGTCGCTGTCCGCCACGATCAGGCTGTACTTTTCACCGCTCCGCTTCACATAAGCGATACGCGTACTGAACACACCTTTGTCGCCGGTCAGCTTCTCATAGATCATGTCCGAGATGCGGTGCCCGACTGCACGGATCTCGTCACCGTTCGCAGAGACTGATTGACCGGTCAATTCAACCTGCTTGACCACATCCAGCAAGCGAAAGCGCGCATCTATGCGGCCGTTATCCTGCACGGATACATTACCTATCGCCAATGCGTCCGCGCCGCGCACCTGCCAATCCGGGTAACTGACATCGGCCAGTTCATGCGGCAATTTACCCGCCGGGTCTATCAGCCGGAACAATCCGCTGCGCTGTAAATCTCCAACAACCACTGCATTGATCGTTTGGGCCAGTTTGGCATCGCCCCCGAATGGCACGATTGCGACCGGGATCTGGTGCTCACCCGCGCCGATGATCTCTATAGTCATTACTGCATTTGCCACCGACACCTGCGCCAGCAGCAACAATCCCAACATGCAACGAAGTCCGGGCAACACCATATATATTTTTCCTATTCAGCAGGTTGTTCAGGCTTGAAAACCAAATCCAGTTGGCGAAACCGGTTGAACAGCAGCCCGTCCTGCGGCACAGGCAAAGGATCGGACTTCAATATTGCACGCTCAACCGCATCGTCATAAGCCGCATTACCGCTGGACTTGACCAAATCCGCCTTCAGTACCGCACCGCCCGGCAACAGCGTCACCATGAATTCAGCGCGCGCATCTTTTGCCACACCCGGCGGATTCACGACATTTCGGCGTATCTTGGCGTTTATCTTCGCCCTGAACTCATCCACCACCTTGCCATTTGCAGCATCCAACTCGTCTTGCCTGGCCTGTGCGGCCTGGTGCTGCGCGGCTTGCTGGTCCGCGATGCGGGCATCTGCACTTTGCGCAGCGGGTGTTTTGGCGTCAGGCCTGGGTTTAACTGCCTCAATGGCTTTCGGTACCGGTTTCGTTTTCTCCGGCTTCGTTTTCTCCGGCTTCGTTTTCTCCGGCTTCGTTTTCTCCGGCTTGGCCTCGACCGGCTTGACGGCGGGTTTCTTTTTTTCCGGCATCACAATGTCGGGCTTGGCAATTTTTTCCTGTGGCGGTGGCGGCGCGACCACCTCGATTTTTGGCGTAGCGGGCAGCCTGACAACGTCTTCCGGCAGACTCGACCACAGCTCCACAGTCATCGCGGGGTTTGAAAAGGACTGCCTGTTCCAATTGAAGCCAAAATACAACAGCGCGAAAAACACACTGTGCACCACCAGAGCCAGTATGCCTGCGGGAAGCCTGTAAGGTTCGTAATAAGCCGTCGCGCTCATTGCCTGGATTGTGTCAGGAGGCCGACTTTTTGAATATGCTGCTGTTGCAGCAAGTCCATCACCTTGATGACTTCATCGTAGCGCACGTTCTTGTCCGCGGAAATCACGACCGCCTGCTGGGCCTGCCTGCCCTGCCTGGCTTTCAATATCGCAATCAACTCATCGCGCGACACCTTGCTTTCCGCCCCGTTCGCGGCATGATCGCGCATCGCCAGAGTGGCGTCCTTTTTGATGATGACCTCCAGCGGGGCAAGCGGCGGGGCAAGCGACTTGGCCACGCTGGGCAAGTCGACCTGGCCGGGATTCATCAGCGGTGCGGTCACCATGAAAATCACCAGCAGCACCAGCATCACGTCGATATAGGGCACGACGTTGATCTCGTTCATCAGCCGGTTGGTGGGACGGCTGCTTTTCATGGCTGGCGCTGCAATACGTTGGAGAATTCTTCGGTAAAGCTGTCGAAGCGTGTGGACAGGCGATTGATCTCGTGCGCGTAGCGGTTATAGGCGACCACCGCCGGGATCGCCGCGAACAAGCCCATCGCGGTCGCCACCAGCGCTTCGGCAATGCCCGGCGCGACGTGGGCCAGCGTCGCCTGACCCACGTTCGCCAGGCCGCGAAACGCGTTCATGATCCCCCACACCGTGCCGAACAACCCCACATAGGGGCTGACCGAACCGACCGAGGCCAGGAATGCCAGATGCGACTCCAGCCTGTCCATCTCGCGCTGATACGTCGCACGCATCGCGCGGCGCGTCCCTTCCATTACCGCGCTGGCATCCACACCGTTCTGCTTTTTCAACTTCACGAACTCGACGAACCCCGCGGCAAAGATTCGTTCCATGGCTCCCTGGTTGCGCAAAGAACTGCTGTTTGCATATCTGTAAAGCTCGTTCAGGTTCTGGTTGTGCCAGAACGCGTCTTCAAATTCTTCGGTGAGCCTGACTTCATCGCGTATCGCGAACATCTTGAGAAAGATATACCACCACGACATCAATGAAACAAACAGCAACAAGCCCATCACCAGTTGCACCAGCACGCTGGCGTTGCCGATAAGATGCACAAACGATAAATCCTGAGTCACTTCCATTTCGCCACATCCCCTTCAATTCTTCCATTGATCGCGCAATACATCCGGCACCGGCACCGGCTTGAAACTTTCCAACGAGACACATACCAGACTGATTTCAGTTTCGTTCAGCACCTCGGCTCCTCGCTGTACGGTTTGCAACAGCGTGAGGCGGCTGCGCCCGATGTCCTTGATCTGCACCGTCACATCCAGCAAGTCATCCAGCTGCGCGGGCTTGAGATATTCCATCTTGACGGAGCGCACCACAAACACCACACCGAATTCCTTCATCAATCCGGCGTTGCTGTAACCGTGGACGCGAAGCCACTCAGTCCGCGCACGTTCCATAAAGTTCAAATAATTGGCGTGGTACACCACCCCGCCCGCATCCGTGTCCTGAAAATACACGCGGACCGGCAATGAAAAAATCTTGTGCATACTCATTTTAATCGTTTCCCAAAAGCAAATTCCCGCTGACCGGATTATTCGCGACCGTCAACCCGAAATGGCGATAGGCGATCGCGGTGGCCATGCGCCCGCGCGGGGTGCGCTGCAGATAACCCTGCTGGATCAGATAGGGTTCCAGCACATCCTCGATGGTGTCGCTCTCCTCGCCGATGGCCGCGGCGAGGTTGTCCAGGCCGACCGGGCCGCCGAGAAATTTTTCGATGACCGCCAGCAATAATTTCCTGTCCATGATGTCCAGCCCGTGACTATCCACATCCAGCATCGTCAGGGCGGCATCCGCCACCTCGCGGGTCGCGTCGCCGTCCGCCTTCACATCGGCGAAGTCGCGCACGCGGCGCAGCAGACGGTTGGCGATGCGCGGCGTGCCGCGCGAACGCCTGGCGATCTCCAGCGCGCCGTCCTGGGTCAGGTTCATTTTCAGCAGATTCGACGAGCGCATCACGATGCGCTGCAATTCTTCCGGCGTGTAGAACTCCAGCCTTGCGACGATACCGAAGCGGTCGCGCAAGGGATTGGTCAGCATCCCCGCGCGCGTGGTCGCACCGACCAGCGTGAACGGCGGCAGGTCGAGTTTGACCGAACGCGCCGCAGGTCCCTCGCCTATCATGATGTCGATCTGGTAATCCTCCAGTGCCGGATACAGTATCTCCTCCACCACCGGAGACAAACGATGGATCTCGTCGATAAACAGCACGTCGTTGGGCTCGAGATTGGTCAGCAACGCGGCAAGATCGCCTGCGCGCTCCAGCACCGGTCCGGAAGTATGGCGCAGGTTCACGCCCATCTCGCGCGCGATGATCTGCGCCAGTGTGGTCTTGCCCAGACCGGGAGGACCGAACAGCAGCACATGATCCAGCGGCTCTTTGCGCAGCTTCGCAGCCTCGATGAATATTTCCAGTTGCCCGCGGATTTTTTCCTGGCCGACATACTCGTCAAGCTGTTTGGGGCGCAGCGCGCGCTCCAGGACCTCCTCGTGCTGGGAAGCCGGCGCGGCCGAGATTATCCGGCCGGAACCCGGGTTCAGCTGGGGAGGCGGTTCGGCGGAGAGGTTATCGCTGTGGATCATGGCCGGATTTTTTCATGCCTCATGGAATTAGTCATTAGATTGTTATCCCAGCAAACTGGCCAGCGTCAGCAACAACAACAGGATCAGCCAGAAAACCACCGAGCGCCACACCAGCCCGACGGCGCTTTGCATGAAATCGGCATCGGCAGCATCGCCGACACCCAACTCTGCCCGATCTTCCAGCACCCCGCCCTGCGCGATCGGCATGCCCAGGCGCACGCCCAGTGCCCCTGCACCGCTCGCCAGCAATATTCCCGCTTCGGGATCCGGCCAGCTTGCTGCCTGGGTGCGCCAGCAATGAACCGTATCCTCGAAATTACCCACGATGGCGAAGGTCATCGCGGTCATGCGTATCGGCAACCATTCCAGAATATAGAATGCCTGCCGCGCAAAACCGCCAAATTCACCCATTTCATCACCGCCGCCCCAGCGTGTGCGCAGGAATTGTCCCAGGCGATACAACAGGGCACCCGCCGCGCCGCCCAGGCCCAGCGCGCTGAACAATACGAACCACACGATCACGCCGAACACGTTGCGATGCGAGGCAATCAGCGCCTGTTCGATGGTGACACGCGCCACCTCTTCGGCATTCAATTCGTGCGAAGGAAAACCGCGCCAGCGCGACAACAGTCCGCGCGCCTCATCCAGCTTTCCGGCGCGCAACGCCAGATGAATATCGGTGAAATAATGGCTGAACTGGCGGAAGCCCATCGTGAGATACAACACCAGCACGTTGAACGCCCAGGCAAGCACCGGGTGCACCTGATATAACAAACGGCAGGAAACCGCGACGCCTGTCACCAGCGGCAACACCGCGACCAGCCACGCGATCTTGCCGTGCCGGTGTTCGCCTGCGTTGAAGTTATGCTGGAAATAATTGACGTAACCGGACAGCCAGCCATGCAGATGTTTGCGCGATGAAAGCGGGTGAAGCTGCTCGAGCAACAGCGCGGTGATCAAGGCAAACAGGCTCATGTAAATTGGAAAACATCGGCGATCGGACAAGGCGAAAGATAACACACTACGATAGCCTTGCGCAGCCAGCATCGGGAAACGCACCCACTATTGGGCGTTCCGTGATTTGCCAATGACAAACCCGTTCGGGTGCAATGAATTACGGAATACTCAATATGGCGCGCTATACGGCAGTACAACATGCCCTCTGTCGGCAGGGTCTTTGCTGCTCAGGGAAGTGTCGTGCTGGCCAGATACCATGCCGCCCTGGAACTTAATCCTTGCCTGCGATAGTAGCGGTAATTTCCAATGAAGCGTGCAAACTTGGCAAGTGTTTGTGTCATGACTGCTCCCTTCGGTCCCTGTTTTCAGGTAATGTTAAGCACCCAATTCCTGCTCCATGTGCCGCGTCCGGGAAAGTATGGCCGCGAACTACCAGCGCATGTGGAGCCGGAAATTCAAAGTCGCCTGACCCGGAGCACTTGTCGGCTTCCCTGACTGGCTGGTATGGGTGATCGTGGCGTTGAGCCGCTTTATTATTATGTTGCTGCGGAGCTTGTTTACCAGTTCCCCGGTGAGCGCCTCCCGGTCGGAGACAGGTGCTGATTTCATTTTGTTTTCCTCCGCAACAGCAATCGACTACGCACTTGCACTCCTGCACAGGGCGATGACATATAGTTTGATGCTATATATTCGTTAAAAATCTCTCCGTGCGGTATCGCACACAAGCCAACGGCCTGTCATTTGCTGAGTGGTATTTCGCAAGACTGAATTGAAGGTTATGCAAATTCAGGATGATGGATTCTTTGAGCGAGATGTTCGCGTCCGGCGCGGCCAAAGATCCAGCTGGGTCAAACGATGCGCCTGGGCATCGCAGTGCCCGCGCCTGAAAGGGCTTATCCCTGCAGCCTCCGCTGGTCAGACAGGCAGAATCACACCGTGAGCGTGACGCACGATCAGGAAAAAATGGGAAGCAACAGGGCAAGGACAAAGGCAACAGGCGGCACCGTTGCCAGCAGCCCGCGCTGAAGCAAAAACTTCAGTGGAACCGCAAACTCGAGCATGCTCGCCAAGTCTTGCGGACGGAGGCCTCTGGGTGCCACGCCCTACTTCATGCAATCATTCCCGCCGCAACCGTATTATTGGTCGCCTCGTCGATCACGATGAAACTGCCGGTGGCGCGGTCGGTGGTGTAGCTGTCGAACACCAGC
Source organism: Candidatus Gallionella acididurans (assembly GCA_001577345.1). GTDB lineage: Bacteria > Pseudomonadota > Gammaproteobacteria > Burkholderiales > Gallionellaceae > Gallionella > Gallionella acididurans. Next base: position 25,425 of record LSLI01000003.1, on the reverse strand, counting down.
GGCTGTTGCACCTTCATCGCCACGCGCGCGATGTCGTTCATGTTGAGCGTGGCGGCGGCGTGCTGCTCCAGCGTGTTCACATCCACGCGATAGGCGATGCCGGAGAACAAACACTTCGCGGTACGCGTGGTGTGCTTGATCAGGTACTTGCGATTCTGATCGAGCGGGGTTTCGGACAGCCAGCACAGCATGGCTTCAAACTCTTTCGCCACCTTTGGCGCAACTCCGCCGCTCACGAACATGTCGCCACGCGAAATATCGATCTCGTCTTCCAGCGTCAGTGCGACGGATTGCGGAGCGTAAGCACGTTGCAGCTTGCCGTCGTAAGTGACGATCTCCTTCACCCTGCTGGTGCGGCCCGAGGGCAGCACGGTGATCTCGTCACCGACCGCGATCTCGCCCGCCTCGATGCGCCCCATGAAACCGCGGAAGTCATGGTATTCCTCGGTCTGCGGACGGCATACCCATTGCACCGGATAACGGAAGTCGGTGGTGTTCACGTCGTAATCGATCACGATGTTCTCCAGCAGGTTCATCAGCGTCGTGCCCTGATACCAGTCCAGGTTATCGCCGCGCTCCACCAGCATGTCGCCAACCAATGCCGACAGCGGGATGCAGGTAATGTCAGTCAAACCCAGCTGCGCGGCGAATTTCAGATACTCCGCGCAAATTTCGCTGAATCGTGCCTGGGAATAATCCACCATGTCCATCTTGTTGACCGCCAGCACGATATGCGGGATGCCGACCAGACTCGCCAGGTAAGTGTGGCGGCGCGTCTGCACCAGCACACCCTTGCGCGCATCGACCAGGATAACCACCAGGTTGGCGGTGCTGGCGGCCGTCACCATATTTCGGGTGTATTGCTCGTGGCCGGGCGTGTCGCCGATGATGAACTTGCGCCTGGGCGTGGCGAAGTAGCGGTATGCCACATCTATCGTGATGCCCTGCTCGCGCTCGGCCTGCAGGCCGTCGGTGAGCAGGGAAAAATCAACCGTGGCCATGCCGCGCTTTGCGCTGGTTTTGGAGATTGCCGAAAACTGATCCTCGAAAATCGATTTGGAGTCATGCAGCAGCCGGCCGATCAGCGTGCTCTTGCCGTCGTCCACGCTGCCTGCGGTAATGAATCTCAGTAATTGCGTTGTGCTGCTCATGATCAAAAATACCCTTCTTTTTTCCGTAACTCCATCGAAGCATCCGAAGTCTGGTCATCCATGCGCGTCGCGCCGCGTTCGGTGATGCGCGTAATCGCCGTTTCCGCGATGATCTCCAGCGCATTTTTCGCATTGGATTCCACCGGGCAGGTGCAGGTGATATCGCCGACAGTGCGGAAACGCACGGTTTTCCTGACCACCTTCTCGCCGGGTTGCGGCTGCACCAGTTCGCTCACCGGCATCAGGCCGCCCGGACGTTGGATCACTTCGCGTTCGTGCGCGAAATAAATGTCGGGTATTTCCAGCCGCTCGCGCTCTATGTATTGCCAGATGTCCATTTCGGTCCAGTTGCTGATCGGGAACACGCGGATATTCTCGCCGGCATGCACGCGGGTGTTGTAAATGTCCCACAACTCCGGGCGCTGGTTCTTCGGGTCCCACTGGCCGAACTCGTCGCGAAACGAGAAGATGCGTTCCTTGGCGCGCGACTTTTCCTCGTCGCGCCGAGCGCCGCCCATGCAGGCATCGAAGCCGAATTCCGCGATGGTCTCGAGCAGCGTCACAGACTGGAACACATTGCGGCTCTGCGTTGCGCTCTTCAGCACGACCGTGCCTTTCCTGATGGAATCCTCCAGCGAACGCACGATCAGCCGCTCGCCCAGCTCGACGGCGCGTTTGTCGCGAAACGAGATCACCTCGGGGAAGTTGTGCTCGGTGTCAATATGCACCAGCGGGAACGGAAACTTCGCGGGACGGAACGCCTTCTCGGCCAGACGCAGCATCACGATGGAATCCTTGCCGCCGGAAAACAGCAGCGCGGGATTTTTGCACTCCGCCGCGACCTCGCGCATGATGTGTATGGATTCGCTTTCCAGCGCGTCCAGGTGGGTAAAAGTGTGTGCAGTCATTCTTTCTTTCTCGGCTAGTTCCATAATATGTTCCGTTTCTATCATTCCGGTTTTTGCGATCCCACAGCGCTTTTACGCAATTGCTTTCTGAGTGTCATGAACCTGCATGGATATCTCCCGCACCCTGATCCTGCTCGCTTCGAGTGAAGTACTGCTCACATGCAGGCCGCATTCCTTATTATCTGGATGTTCCCACCACCAGCGCCCGGCGCGGATATCTTCACCCGGCGTGACTGAGCGGGTGCAGGGCGCGCAGCCGAGACTGGGGTAGAACTGGTCGTGCAGCTTGTTGTAGGGCACATCGTATTCGCGGATGTATGCCCACACGTCCTTATTCGACCAGTCCAGCAACGGATTGAGCTTCTGCAAACCGTTGTCCGTATCGAAACTGGAGACTTCCAGCGTGCCGCGCGTGGCAGCCTGTTCGCGGCGCATCCCGGTGATCCATGCTCTATTGCCTGCCAATGCGCGGCGCAACGGTTCCACCTTGCGCGCGTAGCAGCAACCCTTGCGATTCTCCACGCTGTCGTAAAATCCGTTGATGCCGTGCTGCGCGACATATTCCTCGACCAGCGCGCTGTCCGGAAAGTACACCTGCAATGGAACCGCATAATGCTCGCGCACTTTCTGCATCAGGTCATAAGTTTGTTGCGGCAGGCGTCCGGTATCCAGGCTGAACATCCCTATGTCCAAACGGTGCCTGGCGATCAGGTCGGTCAGCACCATGTCTTCCGCGCCCAGACTGTTGGCGAAACACACCGGCGAAAAATCGCGCACCGCCTGTTGCAGCACGGCCACCGCCTGATCGATTTTCTGTTTCATGTTCGTCTCCTATACCGTCAAGCCGGCAGCGGCTTCGGTCAAATCAAGCTGCGCGTCCTGTTGCATCGCGAATGTCGCCACCTTCACCGTCCAGTCATCCACCGCCGCGCTGATGATGGCGAGTTCTTCCTGGCTGATTTCATCCACTCCCGCCAAAGCCGAGGCGATGCGCGCGAGCTCGTCGGCGAGCTGGCCGGGTAACAATTGCTGCAGCTGGATGGACAGTTTGTCCAGATCGTCCTGGCGCACGCCGCCCAGCAACTGCGCCAACCCCGAACCGAGCAAACGCAGGATCGCCTCGTTGCACTGGGCCGCCTCGTCGTACTTGCGCTGGAACACCAGTGCATTGCGGTATGCGCGTTCGTGCGCAGCCTCGAAGAAATTCGCGCCGATCAGCACCTGCGATGCGCCGGCGCATTCGCCGCCGCCGAGTTGCAGCACGCGGAAGTCGCTCGCCTCGCCGTAATCATGCATCACCGTGTGCAATTCCTCGGCTTTTACTTCGCCCAGATCGGCCAGTAATTGCTTGAAATAATCCGGCTGCTGCGCACGCACCCAGGCGAAAAAATTCGCTTCGCCGCTGTCAAGATGGGCTTGCTGCACGCGTGCTATCGCCTGCTTGACGCGCGCCACCGGCAGCGACGGGCCCTTGATCGCCAGCTTGCCGCCCGTGCCATCGCCGCCCGTGCCATCGCCGCCAAAGTACATCTGGTAATGCGGCACCAGCTTGCCGTGCATGCGCTTGCCTTCGCCGTAGATGCCGATATCGCCGGTCTCAGGTTGAGCGCAACCGTTATGGCAGCCCGACACGCGTATGCGCAGATCGGCCTTGCCGCCGGACAACTGCGGCGCGACCACGGTACTGGCAGTGATGCCCAGACGGCACGTCGACGTGCCCGGGCAGGCCACCACGTTGTCGCCGGTGACCGGCTCATGCAGGTCCAGCTCAGCCAGACCGCTGCGCAGCTTCGCCAGTTTGTTTTCCGGCACATTGAGGATGATCAGGTTCTGGTCCTGCGTGGTATGCACTTCATCCAGACCGTGCACGCGCAACAATCCGGCAATGCCGCGCAACTGCGCCGGCTTGACGTCCCCGATGGACAAGGCGACCGGCAACACGAACAGTCCGGCCTGGCGCTGCGCGAACAGCTTGCGCGGTGCGCCCGATCCCGGAACCTGCTGCCCGGTCTGCTCCTGCCACACGCCTTTTGGATAAGGCTGGCCGGCAAGCGCCCTTTTGGTGCGCTCAAACTCTTCGCGATATTTCTCCAGGAAGCCGTCGACGCCAAAACGCTCGACCAGAAATTTGATGCGCGACTTGGCGCGCTTGGTGCGATCCGAGTATTTGTTGTGCAGGGTCACCAGCGCCTCCAGCGAGAACAGCAACTCGCTCTCCGGAATGAATTCCTCGACCACAATGGACTCGCGCGGCTTGTGCCCCAAGCCGCCGCCGGCCTTGACCCTGAAGCCGGGCTGGCCGTCTTTTTTGATGGCGATCACGCCCGCATCGTGCAACAGCGACTGCGCGCAATCCGACTCGCAGGCGGAGAAGCTGATCTTGAATTTGCGCGGCATCTGCTGGTTCAGCGGATTGCGCAAAAAATGCTGCGTCGCGCCGTCGACATGAGCCGCCACATCCACGTGTTGTTTGGGGCACACGCCGGACAGCGCGCACGCCGACATGTTGCGCACGGTGTTGCCGCATGCTTCGCGCGTGGTCATGTTGACCCGGGCCAGACGGCGCATCGCGCTGGGCATCTTCGCCAGCGGGATGAAATGCACCTGTATCGCCTGGCGCGTGGTCAGATGCGCGATGCCGCGCTGCGAAAAGGTTTCCGTCACGTCGGCGATCGCATCCAGCTGGTCCGCGTTCAAACGCCCGCCGGGGATCTTGATGCGCAGCATGTTCACGCCGTCCTGGCGCTGGCCATACACGCCCTGCTGCAGCCGCACCGCGGTAAAGCGATCCGGATCGACACGGCCCTCGATAAAAGTCTGGATCGCCTGTTCGAGTCTGTCTATCTCTTCGAGATCGGATAAATCCTGTGTGTTGATGCTCATTGTGTTTCTCCTTGCAGATTCATAATTGTTCCGGGCTGCCAAAAAACCTTCCCAACCAGTTACTTGAAGCCATGTCCGCCCTACAAAACCATTCGGACCCCGATGACCAGCAGCATGGCTGCCAGCACCGGGCGCAGCACCGCTTCCGGTACCCTGGCGCTCAGATGGCTGCCGATATATATTCCGGGCAGCGAGCCCATCAGCAGGCTGCCCAGCAACACCAGGTCAACCGTGCCCAATGCCAGATGCCCCATGCCGGCCACCGCGGTCAGAGGCACGGCATGGGCGATGTCCGTGCCCACCACTTTCGCCGCCTGCATGCGCGGATACAGGAACAGCAGGGCGACCGTGCCCAGCACACCCGCGCCCACCGAGGAGATCGCCACCAGCGTGCCGACGACGATGCCGGTGATGATCGTCGCGGCGGGGAGATGGTGATCACGCAACTCATACAGGGTGCCATCCTTGCGCTGCGCGAGCTTCCTGATTTGGGCCTTCAACAACAGCGCGCCGGCGGTCAGCAACAGGGCCACGCTCAACACGCCGGTCACCAGCCCGCCCAATGTCTTCTGGTCCAGCGCCAGATATTTCAACAGCGCGATGGTGAACACCGCGGCGGGCAAACTGCCCAGGCTGAGCAAGCCCACCACTTTCCAATCCACCGTGCCGCGCCGCCCATGCACCCAGCCGCCCAACGTCTTGGTCAGCGAGGCATACAGCAGGTCGGTACCGACCGCTGTGGCCGGGGAAACACCGAACAGCAGCACCAGCAACGGCGTCATCAATGACCCGCCTCCCGCCCCGGTGACCCCGACGACCAGGCCGACCAGAAAGCCCGACAATGTGTACATCCAGTCCATGCGCCACCACCCGTTGGAATTAATGGGGTGCATTCTAGGTTGCACCTCTTATATCTCTAAATACTTTTATGTTAGTATCTTATAGCTTATAAATATATTGGAGAGTCGTCATGAACCTGCAGCAACTGCGTTACTTCAACGAAATCGTCAATCAGGGATTGAACATCTCCTCCGCCGCCGCCGCGCTGTATACCTCGCAACCCGGCATCAGCAAACAGATCAGGTTGCTGGAGGATGAGCTGGGTATCGAGATTTTCGTGCGCAACGGCAAGCGCATCGTGGCGATCACCGAGCCGGGGAAAGCCGTGCTGGAGATCGCCCAGCGCATGCTGCACGATGCCGGCAACCTCAAACAGGTCGCCGAGGAATTCCACTCGCAAAACAGCGGCAGCCTGACCATTGCCACGACGCACACCCAGGCGCGCTATGCCCTGCCGCCCACGGTCAAGCAGTTCATCAAGCGCTATCCCGGCGTCAAGCTGGGGCTGCACCAGGGCAATCCGACGCAGATCGCCGAGCAGGTGTTGGGCGGCGCGGCCGACATCGGTATCGCCACCGAGAGCCTGGCGCTGTATAACGAGCTCGTCACGCTGCCTTGTTACGAATGGAACCATTGCGTGATCGCGCCGCCCAGACATCCCTTGCTGAACGAGAAAAAGCTGACGCTGGCGAAGATCGCGCAATACCCGATCATCACCTACGACTTCGCGTTCAGCGGGCGCGGCAAGATCAATGCCGCGTTCGAGGCGGCCAACATCCAGCCGAACATCGCGTTGACCGCGATCGATGCCGATGTGATCAAGACCTATGTGGAATTGGGGTTAGGCGTGGGAATACTGGCGAAAATGGCCTTCATTCCCGAGCGCGACAAACACCTGCGCATGATGGATGCCGGGCACCTGTTCAAGCCCAGCACGACGCGGATCGCGATCCGCCAGAACGAATACCTGCGCGGCTACACCTACGATTTCATCGAATTGTTCGCCCCGCACCTGACCCGTGAGGTGATCGCCAAGGCGATGCATGCCTCACCTTAGCAGGGACATATGCATGGACTATCGCTAGTGAACCGCCCGCCTGGAAAAATCCCCGGGCCGGAAACCCAGCGCGGCCAGCACGGCAAAGTAAACCGCCACTCCGCCCGCCACCAGCCCCGACAAGCGCAGGATGCGCGACCAGCCCGAGCCAGTCAGCCAGCTTTGTTCGCTGCCCATGCCGAACCACAGCGTGATCGCTAAGGCCAGCATCGCGGTGGCTATCTTGATGAAGAATTTCGCCCAGCCCGGTTCGGGCTGGTAGATGCCGCGTTTGCGCAGGTAGTGAAACAGGATCGCGGAGTTCAGGCAGGCGCCGAGACCGATCGACAGGGCCAGCCCGGCATGCTGTATCCAGCCGATGAACAGCGCGTTCATCGCCTGCGTCGCCAGCAATGTGACTACGCCGATCTTCACCGGGGTCCTGATGTCCTGCTTCGCATAAAAACCCGGCGCGAGTATCTTCACCAGGATCATCCCGATCAGTCCGACGCTGTAACCGACCAGCGCGTAGCTGGTCATCAATACGTCGTGCGCGCCGAACGCGCCGCGCTGAAAGAACGTCGCCAGCAGCGGCACGGCGATCATGCCCAGCGCCAGCGCGGCGGGCAGTGTCAGCATCACTGTCAGGCGCAGGCCCCAGTCCAGCAGTTTCGAATATTCCGCAGTGTTGTTGTCGGCATGACATTTGGATAGCGACGGAAGCAGGATGGAACCCAGAGCCACGCCCAGGACGCCTGAGGGAAATTCCATCAGCCGGTCCGCGTAATACAGCCAGGACACGCTGCCTGCAGCGAGGAACGAGGCGAAGATGGTATTGATGAGCATGCTGATCTGGCCGATCGAAACGCCGAACACCGCCGGCCCCATCTGCCTGATGACGCGCCGCATCCCGGGGTCGCTCCAACTGAAACGGATGCTCGGCAGCATGCCGATCTTCTTCAGGAACGGGATCTGGAACGCCAATTGCACGATGCCCGCGACGAACACCGCCCAGGCCAGCGCCAGGATGGGCGGATCGAAATACGGCGCCAGCCACAGCGCGGCGATTATGAAGCACAGGTTGAGCAGCACAGGCGCGAACGCCGGCACCCAGAATTTGTTGTAGGTATTGAGTATGCCCGCCGCCACCGCGACCAGCGAGATAAAGAAGATATACGGAGAGGTTATGCGCAGCAATTGCACGGTGAGGTCAAACTTCGCGGCATCCTTGACGAAGCCGGGCGCGCTGATATACACCAGGACAGGCGCGGCGACGATGCCGACCAGCGTGACCACAAACAATATCAGCGCCAGCATGGTCGTGACGTGGTCGACCAGCAATTGGGTCTCTTCATGGCCGCGGCGGTTCCTGTATTCGCCGAAGATCGGCACGAACGCCTGTGAGAACGCGCCCTCCGCGAACAATCGGCGCAGCAGGTTGGGCAGCTTGAACGCGACGAAAAATGCATCGGTCGCCATGCCCGCGCCGAACACCCGGGCGATCAGCACGTCGCGGACAAAGGCGAGGATGCGCGAAACAAGGGTCAAACCGCTGATCGTGGCCAGTGATTTAAGCAGGTTCATAGGGTATCGGGGCATGGAATTCAAACGTTGCGTATCATATCACCGGCACCGGTTCAGCCCGGCCGAACAACGCAGCCGCAAAAAGATTTGCAAAATCAGGCGCAAGTCACTAGAATGCGCGCCTTTCCGTTGTACCGAATTTTCAAGGAGTAGTCATGGCAAATAGCGCACAAGCCCGCAAGCGTGCACGTCAGGCAGTAAAACAGAACGCCCACAACAGCAGCCTGCGTTCGGAATTGCGCACAGCGGTCAAGAAAGTCATCAAGGCGATCGAAGCCGGTGACAAGTCAGCCGCCCAGGCTGTATATAAACAGTCCGTAAGTGCCGTGGATAGCATCGCGGACAAGAAGATCATTCACAAGAACAAGGCAGCACGCCACAAGAGCCGCCTGTCTGCAGCCATCAAGGCAATGGCTTAAGCGCCCCGGCGCAAGCCGCGACGTTTTGATTCAACGCGCGAGCCGACAGCAATGTCGGCTTGTTTGCTTTGTGGAACTAATTTTGGAGTGCGCATAACCAGCCACTTATCAATCGTTTCTGGATTGATTAGTGGAATGGCTAGTAGCTGCATCAGACATGTCTGCGCGTTTAATAACGGCGACATGTCGCCGCACTCCATATAGTTTTAGAGATTTCCCGTTACGGAATGGCATTGTTTCCCTTGCCTTACCGGTGCTGTTTGGCTCAATATACGCACCTTGCTTTTTGCTCACGGCGGCTGGTCCGCCGTGTGTATTTTAGAGGTTGACATGTCGCATTTAATGAACACTTATGCCCGGCTCCCCGTCACATTTGTGCGCGGTGAAGGCGTTTGGCTTTGGGACACAGAGGGCAGGCGATATCTGGACGGCCTGGCGGGTATAGCCGTGAACACTCTGGGGCACGCGCACCCGCGCTTCACTGCCGCACTCGGAGCGCAGATCGGCAAACTGATCCATTGTTCCAACGTCTACCAGATAAACGAGCAGGAACTGCTCGCCGACAAGCTGTGCAACCTGACCGGCATGCGGGAAGTATTCTTCTGCAATTCCGGGTGTGAAGCGAATGAGGCGGCGATCAAGCTGGCGCGCATGTACGGCCACAGGCAGGGCATCGAAGCCCCCGCCATCATCGTGATGGAAAAGGCCTTCCATGGGCGGACGCTTGCGACCCTTTCCGCCACCGGCAACCGCAAGGTACAGGCCGGCTTCGAACCGCTGGTCAGCGGCTTCGTGCGCGTGCCTTACGACGATCTGGACGCGATACGCCAGGTCGCCCAACACAACAGGAACGTGGTTGCGGTACTGGTGGAAACGATACAGGGCGAAGGCGGCATCCGCACGCTGGACATCGAATACCTGAAACAACTGCGGCAGATCTGTGACGAGCAGAACTGGCTGCTGATGCTGGACGAAGTGCAGTGCGGCATCGGGCGCACCGGCGAATGGTTCGCCTATCAACACAGCGGAATCCTGCCGGACGTGATGACGCTCGCCAAGGGCCTGGGCTCGGGCGTGCCGATCGGCGCATGCCTCGCCGCCGGCAAGGCAGCCGGGACATTCCAGCCGGGCAACCATGGCTCGACATTCGGCGGCAATCCCCTCGCCTGCGTCGCAGGCCTGACCACGCTGAATATCATCGAACAGGACAAATTGATGTCGCATGCCGAGAAACTCGGCCGCTTCCTGCACGATGGTTTCAACACCGCCCTGCAGGGGGTGAAAGGCGTCAAGGAGATCCGCGGTCAGGGCCTGATGATAGGCATCGAACTCGACCAGCCATGCGGAGACCTGGTCAAGCTGGCTCTCGCGCAAGGCCTGCTGATCAACGTGACTGCCGACAGCGTGATCCGCCTGTTGCCGCCGCTGGTGATGAAGCAGGATGAGGCACAACAGCTGCTGGACATCCTGTGCCCGCTGATCAAAGAATTTTTGCAAACCTGATTGGTAATGACCCATGTCAGCCCAGCCCATGCCCATAAAGCAACCAGTGCCGGTAAAGCATTTCCTGCAGTTCAAGGACTTCACCCGCGAAGAATTTGAATATCTGTTTGAGCGCACCCGCATCATCAAGCAAAGGTTCAAATCCTATCAGCAGTATTGGCCGCTGACCGACCGCACCCTGGTGATGATTTTCGAGAAAGCCAGCACGCGCACGCGCCTTTCCTTCGAAGCCGGAATGCAGCAACTGGGCGGTTCGGCGATCTACCTGAACACGCGGGACTCGCAACTGGGCCGCGGCGAGCCGGTGGAGGATGCCGGGCAGGTGATTTCGCGCATGTCCGATATCGTGATGATCCGCACCTTCGAGCAATCCATCATCGAGCGCTTTGCCTCGCACTCGCGCGTGCCGGTGATCAACGGCCTGACCAACGAATACCACCCGTGCCAGATCCTGGCGGATATCTACACCTACATCGAGCAGCGCGGAACCATACAGGGCAAAACCGTGGCCTGGATAGGCGACTCGAACAACGTGTGCAATACCTGGCTGCAGGCCGCGGAAATACTGGATTTCAACGTGCATGTCTCGACCCCGCCGGGCTACGAGGTCGAGCCGGAACGTGCCGGACTGTTCGGCGAAGATCACTATGAAGAATTCACCGACCCGATGGAAGCCGCTCACGGGGCCGATCTGGTGACCACCGACGTGTGGACCAGCATGGGCTTCGAGGCGGAAAATGAAGAACGCATGAAAGACTTCGCCGACTGGCAAGTGGATGAAGACATGATGCTCGTTGCCGCGAAAGACGCGCTGTTCATGCACTGCCTGCCCGCGCATCGCGGCGAGGAGGTGTCGGCAGGCGTGATGGACGGTCCGCAAAGCATTGTATGGGATGAGGCCGAGAACCGCTTGCATGTGCAAAAGGCGCTGCTGGAGTACCTGTTGCTGGGCAGAATATCGGAATGAGCGACAAACCGCTTTCCAAACCCAATACAGGCCAGCGCAAGGAAGGCCGGCTGGCCGATCACATCCTGCCGTCATCGGCCACGATGATCGGGGTGTGCATGACGGTTATCAGCCTGGCTCACCTGATCCCGAGGCACAGCATCAGCAGGCACGTCAATGAGCTGCTGGCTCTCGACAGCCTGTTGTTTTTAGGCAGCGCTCTGCTGTCCTATTTTTCCCTGCGCCATCCCGACCAGGCGGAAAAATTCGAAAGCATGGCCGATATTATTTTTTTGCTCGGCCTGGCGGTGATGGTGGTAGTTGGATTTGTCGTGGCTTTTGAATTAATGATTGATTAACCCGGTTGAAAGAACATGTCTGACATCAAGAAAGCAGTGCTCGCCTATTCCGGCGGGCTGGACACTTCGGTGATCCTCAAATGGTTGCAGGATACCTACAAGTGCGAGGTCGTCACCTTTACCGCCGACATCGGCCAGGGCGAGGAACTGGAACCGGCCCGCGCCAAGGCCCTGAAAATGGGCATCAAGCCGGAGAACATTTTCATCGACGACATGCGCGAGGAATTCGTGCGAGACTTCGTGTTCCCGATGTTCCGCGCCAACACCGTGTATGAAGGCGAATACCTGCTCGGCACGTCGATCGCGCGACCGCTGATCGCCAAGCGCCTGATCGAGATTGCCGCACAGACCGGCGCGCAGGCGATCTCGCATGGCGCGACCGGCAAGGGCAACGACCAGGTGCGCTTCGAACTGGGCGCTTATGCGCTAAACCCCAACATCAAGGTCATCGCGCCCTGGCGCGAATGGGACCTGCTGTCGCGCGAGAAACTGATGGCCTATGCCGAAAAGGCCGGCATCCCGATAGACATGAAACACAAGCAGGGCGGTTCGCCCTACTCGATGGACGCGAACCTGCTGCACATCTCCTTCGAGGGACGCCATCTGGAAGATCCGGCCGCGGAGGCCGAAGAATCCATGTGGCGCTGGACCGTGTCACCGGAAAAAGCGCCGGATGCGGCCGAATACCTGGACATCGAATTCAGCAACGGAGACATCGTGGCGCTGAACGGGACAAAGATGTCGCCGGCGCAGGTACTGGCCAGACTGAACGAACTCGGCGGCAAGCACGGCATAGGCCGCCTCGACCTGGTGGAGAACCGCTACGTCGGCATGAAATCGCGCGGTTGCTATGAAACGCCGGGCGGAACGATCATGCTCAAGGCGCACCGCGCCATCGAATCCATCACGCTGGATCGCGAGGTGGCGCACCTCAAGGACGACCTGATGCCGCGCTACGCATCGATGATCTACAACGGCTATTGGTGGTCGCCGGAACGCCGCGCGCTGCAAACCCTGATCGACCATACCCAGCAGACCGTCAACGGCTGGGTACGCGTCAAGCTGTACAAGGGCAACGTGATCGTCGTCGGGCGCGACTCCAGGACCGACTCGCTGTTCGACCCGACCATCGCCACCTTCGAGGACGACAAGGGCGCATACGACCAGAAAGACGCGGCTGGTTTCATCAAGCTGAACGCGCTGCGCCTGCGCATCGCGGCGAATCTGCACAAAAGGAAGTAGGGATCGTGATACACGAACTGAGCGGGGACATCTTGTTCAGCACTGCGAAAGCCATCGCGCAAGGTGTCGCGCCCAACGATGATTTCCATCATGGCCTGGCCCTGCAATTGCGCGAGCGCATGCCGGCGATGTACAAGGACTTCCGCCACTATTGCCAGACCAAACATCCCAAGTCCGGCGGGGTGTGGTCATGGATGAGCGCGGACGGACGTTACATCGTCAACCTGTTCACCCAGGACGCCGCGTACGATTACGGCAGCAAGCCCGGAAATGCCAAGCTCAGTCACGTGAATCACGCCTTGCACGCCCTGCGCGATTTCGCGCAAAAGGAAAAAGTGGGCAGCCTGGCATTGCCCCGGCTGGCTTGCGGCATGACCGGCCTGGATTGGGATGAAGTCAAGCCGCTGATCGAAAAACAGCTCGGCGATCTCGGCATCCCTGTTTATATATATGTCACATACCAAAAAGGCGTCAAAGCCGTCGAACCAACCGGAAGGAAATAGCATGTCGCAATTCGATAATGTCAGTGTAATTAAAAAGGGCAATGTGTTTTTCGATGGAAAGTGCGTGTCGCACTCGGTGTTGTTTGCCGACGGCACACGCAAGACAGTCGGGGTGATCATGCCCGGCACGCTGACCTTCAATGTAAGCACCCCCGAACTGATGGAGATCACCTCCGGCACCTGCCGCGTGAAGGTCGGCGACGAGCCGGAATTCAGGACCTATGCAGCAGGCGGTCAGTTCTCCGTGGCAGCCAATAGCCGCTTCGTGATCGAGAATAACGAGGTGGTGAATTACGTTTGCAGTTTTGGTTGATACTAACCTGAAGGTAAGTATCAACCGCAACAAGCCGCTGTGCGGCGTGTTGTGGCTAATTCCACAAATAAATTATCCGCGTAACCGGCGACTTGGTTGGTGAATTGGGCCAACCTTAGTCGAATGGCTAGCGGTTTTATCAGATTGCGCAGATTCACACAGATTTTAATCGGCGTTAATCTGCGTAATCAGCGGATCAAGTTTTTGTTTTTCTTTTAGAGTGAGGACAACATGCCAAGTTTCGACATCGTTTCAGAAGTAGACAAGACCGAAGTCAAAAACGCCATCGAGCAGACCAACAAGGAAGTCGGCACCCGCTTTGACTTCAAGGGCTCGGACGCGCGCGTGGAACAGGCCGAGCTCAAGCTCACGGTCTGGGCCGACAACGAATTCCAGCTCGATCAGGTGCAGGACATCCTGAATGCCAAGCTGACCAAGCGCGGCGTGGATATCAAGTGCCTGGAGATCAGCGACAAGATCGAAAAAGTCAGCGGCAACAAGGTCAAGCGCGGCTGCGAAGTGAAGGTCGGCGTTGAGATAGAGCTGGCCAAGAAGATCGTCAAACACATCAAGGACAGCAAGATGAAGGTGCAGGCCAGCATTCAGGGCGACACCGTCCGGGTCACGGGCAAGAACCGCGACGACCTGCAGGATGCCATCGCCTTCGTCAAAAAAACCGTCACCGACTTCCCGTTGCAGTACCAGAACTTCCGCGACTGAACCCGGCTGCGGGCTGCCCTTGGCCGGGCAGACATGAATCCGGTTTCCAGTGCAAACGCTTTGCCCTTTAATGCAATCCTGCCGGGCCGGCGATGTTCACGCGAAACAAATCATTGCGCCCGCGGAAAACAACGCTGCCTGAAATAGTCCCGCGATTGACAGCGATGTTTTGATCCGTAATTTCCGGAAGGTGTCAGCATGCACGGGATTCCCGTTTGGGCCTGCGCAAACTGAAGTGGCGACACAATATTTTCAGTTATGGGAATGCATGTCAAAACCCGAGGGAATCAAAACAAAGGTTAATTCTTCTGGTTAAGTCGGCGACAACCTCAACACCCAGCTTGCTGAAAACTTCAGGGCGCAGGTTATTCTTCATTTTGTCTTTCAGGTCGAATGCATCAGGGTCCAGCGCTTTGACATTATCCAGACTGGCGGGCACACCGCCTTCGGCTATTACCTCCCCCTGTTTATCGGTAATTGCAACATTCAGGTTTGCACGGACCGTCAGCCTCTGGCTGGCATCCATGGGGTTATTCGCAAACAACACATTGACGCCTTCACGCAAATTATTGTCAGTATCCTCAGCAGCGCGCACAACAAATATTGCATCAAGGTTGTTTTTGCGCGCCAAATCGGCAAACGCATCCTTGGCGGCCGTGGCACTGAAACCAAGCGGCGATTCCACTATGGCCAACAGGGCGGCTTGATCATATTGAACGCTTTTGACTGCCCAAGCCGGGTGGGACTTTGCGATTCTTGCCCGTGCCGCGGAAAGGATGCCGCTGGCGACCCTGCCATTCATATCAAACACGGTGTGCTGGTTAAAAAATGAAATTGTCCCGATCTTGTCGAAATTCACGTTTTCAGGCACCAGGGAAATAACAGCGACATTCCTTATTTCATTTTGCCTCTCTTCCGTCAGGTGCTGCGGTATGGCGGCACAACCAGAGAGCATAATAGCGAGTATCAGCAGTATGCGGGACATGGGTCGGTCCTAGGTTCGAAGAATCGTTTATGGTAACCCAACGCGGTGCTTTGCGTTGCATCATCGCACTACCATATCCCGGGCAAAACACCCGCATGTACAGTTGCAACGCTGCGTTCCGGATACCTGCTCATGGAAGGCCATGCCCAAAACGGATACAATCTGCCCATCGCCATCCTGACAGCGCATCATTACCGCGATCGCGCTCGTTCAAGCATGTAACCGGGGGTGCCCATGAAAAAAGTCTTGGTTTTATTCGCCGAAGGCAGCGAGGAACTGGAAGCGATCACGATCGTGAATATTTTGCGTCGTGCCGGGGTTTCCGTCACTTTGGCCGGCCTGGACAGCGGCGCATTGCGAGGCAGCCGCAACGTGATGCTGATGCCGGATAGCACGCTGGATGATGTGCTCGATGATGATTTCGACATGATAGTCCTGCCGGGCGGCCAGCCCGGCACAGACAATCTGAAAGCCGATATACGCGTATCAAATCTGGTGCAACGCATGTCACAACAGCAAAAATTTGTCGCCGCGATTTGTGCGGCGCCTGCGGTACTTGCCGGGGCCGGATTGCTAGACGGCAGGCAAGCCACCGGCTTCCCCGGCACGCTCGATCAATTCCCGAAGGTGAAACAACAGCGCGCGGCCGTCGTCGAGGACGGCCGGTTCATCACCTCGCGCGGCCCGGGAACAGCAATGGATTTCGCGCTGACCCTGGCGGAACGGCTGGTTGGTTCTGCCAAACGACAGGAAGTGGAAGCGGGCTTGCAGCGCTGAGGCGCAGGCTCGCGATGCCTGCAACCTGCTTCGCAGCAACTATAGCGGGGACACCTGCCGGCATGAACCCGGCCAGACTGGCTCGAAATGGGCGCGCAACCTGAACGGATGCCGGGAAACGGGAGCAGGAACGTCAGCGCAAACTCATCACCGGCCATCCGGATTTTTCGGCGTGCGCGCGCAGCGTTGCATCCGGATTCACCGCGACGGGATTGTTCACTTTGCCCAACAGCGGCAGATCATTCAATGAATCGCTGTAAAACGTGGTTTTGTCAAAGCTGTCCAGGCTCCAGCCGCGTTCACCCAGCCAGCTTTCCAGACGGATAATCTTCCCTTCGCGAAAACACGGAATGCCGGCGACGCGTCCGGTGAACTCGCCATCCCTCTGCTCCGGTTCGGTGGCGATCAAATTTTCGACGCCGAACGCGCGCGCGATCGGCGCAGTGACAAAACTGTTGGTCGCCGTGATGATGATGCACACATCATTCGCGGCACGATGGCGATTGACCAGGTCGCGCGCAGCCTGTGTGATCATTCCCAGCGCCTTCTCGCGCATGAACCGGCCATGCCATTCATCCAGTGTTTTTCGGGCATGGCGCGACAAAGGCTTCAACTGGAAATCCAGAAACTCCCCGATATCCAGGGTCCCGGCCTTGTAATGTTCGTAGAAGGCGAGATTCGTGGCTTCGAACAGTTCCCGGTCGAGTACGCCGATACGGATCAGGAATTGCGACCATTCGAAATCGCTGTCGCCGTCAAGCAGGGTGTTATCCAGATCGAACAATGCCAGATTCACTTGAACTCCCGCTGTAATATTTCCTTGAGCAGCGGCACGGAAGGCGCGCGATGCAAACTCAGCGAGTGTGCATCCAACGCGTCAAGCACCGCCAGCAAACTCGGCAGATCGCGCCTGCCGTGACGCAACAAATACTGGGTGACTTCGTGGGACAGGAAGAAACCCTTTGCCCGTGCATGCTGCAACAGGGCAAACGCCTTCTCATCGTCGCTCAGGCCATGGACCTGATACACCAGACCCCATCCCAGACGAGTGCGCAGATCATCGCGCAACCCGAGATGCAATACGGATTCCCTGCCGCTGATCAGCAGTAAGCCGCCGCTTTCGCGCATCTGATTGTAGAGATTGAACAGCCCGATTTGCGCCGCATCATCAAGCTTCTCCACATCATCCAGTGCCACAACCGCCGCGCTTTCAGGAACCACGCCTTGGGCATAAAGCGCGTTTTGTCCCATGCCCCTGGCGGCATGCACGCAGGCCTGCAGCAGATGGCTTTTGCCGCTGCCGGTCTCGCCCCACACATAGAAACAGCGCTCATTGCCGCCGCCGGCCAGGGTGTGGCGCAGCGCCGACAGCAATTCCATATTGCGCCCCGCCACGAAACTGTCCAGGGTCGGATGACTTTCGGGAGCGATATCGAGCAGCAGTTGGCTCATGGTTTTCGGTACATCGTGCTGGAGAGATACCATGCCTTGCCATACCGCAGCGCGACTAGAAAGATCGCGGACAGCGGCAACGCCAGCAACAGCCCGAAAAACCCGAATAATTGCCCGAAGGCGAGCAGCGCGAAAATCACCGCCAGCGGGTGCAGACCGATCCGTTCACCGACCAGCCTGGGGGTGACGACCATCGCCTCGGTCAACTGACCGGCGCCGAACACCGCCCAGACCAGCGCCACGCTGCCGAATTCGCTGAACTGCATCATTGCCGCCAGCGTGGCCAGGGTCAGGCCGGTGATCATGCCCAGATAAGGCACGAACACCAGCATGCCGGCAATGATGCCGATCGGCAACGCGAAATCCAGGCCGATCAACCACAGCACCAGTGCGTAATAAACGCTCATCAGCAGCATCACGGAGATCTGCCCGCGCAGGAACTCTGCCATGACGCGGTCCACTTCTGCGATGACCGCCCGGGTCTTGGTGTATAGATGGCGCGGGATCAGTTCATCCAGGCGCGCCAGACCGCCGTTCCAGTCGCGCAACAGGTAAAACATCGCCACCGGGAACAGCAGCAGGTCGAGCGCCAGGCCGATGATCGCACCGCCGCTGCTGCCCAGCCAGGGCAGCAGCTTTTCCAAAACGCCTCCGGCGCTCTGCCAGTGACTTAAAAAAATATTTTTTATTGCGCCGCTATCCCATTGCAAATCAGCACCAAACCATTTTTGCAGCAACGGCAGGAGATGCGTGCGCGTACCTTCGATCCAGTCCGGCAGACGCGCCACGAACTGGCTGACCTCTTTTTCCAGCAGCGGCAACACGATCAGCAGCAGCAATGCGAACAGCAGCAGCAACCCGGCCATCACCAGCGCCACCGCGATGGTGCGGGGCAGCTTCCACGCAGTCAGCCGCTGCACCAGCGGATTGCAGATGTAGGCAACGATGCCGGCAGCAACGAAGGGGGTAAGGATAGGGCTGAGCAGGTAGACCAGCAATGCGGCCACCAAAGCGAAAGACAGCCATTGCAAGGCGGCGAAGCGGGATAAGGTCATTTGGGGTAAAATTCGCGGGAAATCGTGCGGCACTTTATCCTGTAGAAAGCGAAAACTCAACTTGAACAACTCAACTGACACTACTTCCTCCGTCAACAGCGGGGGCCTGACTTACCGCGACGGCCTTACCTACAGAGACGCGGGGGTGGACATAGACGCCGGTGACCGGCTCGTCGAGAATATCAAACCGTTTGCCAAACGCACGATGCGCCCGGAAGTGCTCGGCGGCATCGGCGGCTTCGGCGCGCTGGTGGAAATTTCCAAAAAATATCGCGAACCCGTGCTGGTGTCCGGAACCGACGGCGTAGGCACCAAGCTCAGGCTCGCCTTCGAGCTGAACCGCCACGACACGGTCGGCATCGATCTGGTCGGCATGAGCGTCAACGACATCCTGGTGCAGGGCGCGGAACCGCTGTTCTTCCTCGATTACTTCGCCTGCGGCAAGCTCGACGTGGATGCCGCCACCGAAGTCATCAAGGGCATCGCGTTCGGTTGCGAACAGGCCGGCTGCGCGCTGATCGGCGGTGAAACCGCCGAAATGCCCGGCATGTATCCGGCGGGAGAATACGATCTGGCGGGTTTCGCGGTCGGCGTTGTGGAAAAATCCGCCATCATCAGCGGCGCCGACATCAGGGCAGGCGATACCGTGATCGGACTCGCCTCGAACGGCGCGCACTCGAACGGTTATTCGCTTGTGCGCAAAATCATCAGCACCCGCAAAGCCGATCTCGGCCAGAAACTCGACGGAATACCGCTGGCCGACCTGATCATGGCTCCGACGCGCATCTACGTGAAGCCGCTGCTGGCGCTGATGAAATCGCTCACCGTAAAAGGCATGGCGCACATCACCGGCGGCGGCCTGCTGGAGAACGTGCCGCGCGTGTTGCCGGAGAATGTCGTCGCGCAACTGGACGGCAAGGCATGGCATACGCCGGCGCTGTTCGACTGGCTGCGCGAGATGGGCAACGTCGCCCCGCAGGAGATGTATCGCACCTTCAACTGCGGCATCGGGATGGTGGTAATCGTGGCCAAGCAAGATGCGGATGCGGCAATGGCGCAACTCAATGCCGCGGGCGAGCGCGCCACCATCATCGGCACGATACGCGCGCGCCAGGGCAATGAGACCCAGACGCAAGTCAGCTGACCGAATAAAGACAATTCTTACCCACGGAATACACGGAAAGAATCATGGGCCACTCCAGGCATTGAGTTCACCGATCGGGTGGCCGCCAAAAGTTGGCGGTCACCCGATTCCGTGTGATCCGCACATTCCGTGGCTAATATCCGGCTAGGCTCTTCACAAATGAAAAATATCGTCATCCTGATATCCGGCCGGGGCAGCAACATGCAAGCCCTGCTGGAAGCAACACTGCACTGCCGCATCGCTGCGGTGATCAGCAATCGCGCAGATGCCGAAGGTCTGGACATTGCCAGAGCACACTGCATCCCTGCCGTTGTCATCGAACACCGCGACTATCCGGATCGCGACAGCTTCGATGCCGCGCTGGCAAGGGCCATAGATTCCTTCGCTCCGGATATTGTTGCGCTGGCAGGATTCATGCGCATCCTCGGCGCGAATTTCGTGTCCCGGTATCACGGCAGAATGATCAACATCCATCCGTCATTGTTACCGGCCTACAGCGGCCTGGACACCCACGCCCGCGCATTGCAGGACGGGGTGAAGATACACGGCTGCACGGTGCATTTCGTCACCCGCGACCTCGACCACGGGCCTATCATCATTCAGGCGGCGGTACCGGTGTTGCGCGACGATACCGAGCAAACCCTGGCGGCACGCGTGCTGCGTGAAGAGCATCGCATCTACGCCCAGGCCATACGCTGGCTATGCAAAGACAGGGTTGTATTGAACGGGAAGGGACATGCCGTATTGCGCCATCACAAGCAGTCCGGCCACACGCTGTTTTCACCCGGCCTGGAATAAGCCCTATGACAGAAAATGCAAAAAGTAAAACAGCGGGATTGGCGCGGCTATGCCGGATCTTTATTCTGTCCCTTGCCATTTGTCCTCTGCCTTCCGCCTGGGCCGCCGCGCCGAGCAGGGTTTCGGCCAATTACGATATTTACAAAGGCGGCTTGAAAATCGGCCAGATCGTCGAGACCTTTACACGCGACAAGGACAGATATGCGCTGACCAGCACCACTCGCGCGGTAGGATTGCTGGCGGTATTCCAGCCGGGAAGAATCATCATCACCAGCAACGGCCTGATAAATTCACGCGGCCTGCAGCCGTTACATTTCCTTGACCGGCGTGAAAGCGATGCAAGCAAGGAACGCCGTGCCGATTTCGACTGGAACACCAGGCGGCTGACCCTGACCGAGCACGGACAAAAGCGAGTATTGGCGCTGCCGGATGGCACCCAGGATAGACTGAGCGCGATGTATCAATTCTTGTTCCTGTCCCTGGCCAACAGCGACACCCTGAACTTCAACATGACCAACGGCAGCAAGCTGGACTTGTACAATTACCGCATCACCCCCGGCCAGAGCGTGACCGTTCCGTTCGGCACGTTCAGGGCCCTGTACGTCGCCAGCGTGCCAGAAGCGGGCGTTAACCGCACTGAAATCTGGCTGGCCGAAGATCATGCCGGCTTCCCCTGCAAGATGGTCATCACCGATCCCGATGGAGGCAAGCTTTCGCAGGAACTGACCGGGCTCAATTACGTGCCGTGATTGCAGCCCTGAACAGCCCCGTCCGGCGCATCACCTTGGCCATTGCACTCTCGGTGCTGATACATGCCGCCATCCTGTGGTTGCCCTATATCCAATTTCCGCGCACCAGAATCGAGTTGCCGCCGCTTTCCGTCAGGATCGAGCCTCCACCCAAAACCAGGGTTGCGGATACACCGAAGCCTGCGAAGACTGAACCTGCAAATCCCTTAACCAAACTTGACAACAGCCCGGAAACCGGACTCGCAAGCCATGCAATGGCCAGGATGAGCAAGGCAGATGAGAGCATCGCGGCCCACCCGTTTCCCAGACACCTGCAACTCACTTTTATCGTATACCGGGGCGGGGAAGGCTCAAGGATCGGCGAAATCCATCAGCAGCTGGATATTTCCGGGAACCGCTACACCCTCAAGTCAGAACGCCAAACTGCCGGGCTGAGCAGCTTGCGGAACAGTGACCGGATTACCCAGACCAGTTCCGGCAAGATCGGTGAACACGGATTGCAGCCGGACACCTACGAGGAAGAAAAAATCACCCGGGACGGCAAGCAGGGTGTGCAAGCCACGTTCGACTGGGTTGCGCAGAAACTGCGGCTCCAGGACGGAGGCGAAATCCCGCTGCCCCGGGATGCCCAGGACATACTCAGCTTCATCTACCAGATCTCGCAACTCCCCATGCATGGCGAGTATTTTGCGATACCTGTCAGCGATGGCGCGCAGCTGCAGCAATATCAGATCGAAATCGGCACAAGGGCGGAACTCGCCACCCCGCTGGGCAAGTTGCCCGTTTTGCATCTGCGCGAAATGCATGAGTCAGGAGCAGCCCATTTCGAAATCTGGCTGGGACTGCAATACCGTTTGTTACCGGTAAAATTTCAACTGGTCGACAGTTCGGACAAGGTGACCGAGGAATTTGTGATTTCAGACATACGCGCCGGTGATAAATAATGCCGGGAAGGGAAACCCTGTCGGTGTCTGCTAAACTGCGCGCCTGAATTTGTATAATTACTTCATCCATGCTTATCACCGAATACCGCTTAGACCTCGTCATCCAGACACTGCGCACCGTTCTGCCGCTGGCTCATCCGGCCGATACCACACTGCGCTATTTTTTCAAGGACGAACGCATCGGCTCCAATGAACGCGAACTGGTCGCCGAGACTGTGTTTGGCGTGCTGCGCCACCGGCTGCTGCTGGAACATGCCTGCGCGGGCAACTCATCCGGAGACACGCCATCCGCCACGCCACGCCGGATGGCGCTAGCCCACATGATCAGGTTCGGCGGCTACAACCTGCGCGAACTCGAACCGGTGCTTAAACCCGGTGAAAAGGACTGGCTCGCCACCGTGAAGGGCGTAAAGCCCGAAGGCCTGTCCCTGTCGATACAAGCCGAATTGCCCGAATGGCTGGTGGAAAAAATGCGCGCATCCTATACGGATGAAGACATACTCGCGATAGGAAAATCCATGCAACAGGGAGCGCCGCTGGATATCAGGGTCAACACCCTGCTCGCCAGGCGCGACGAAGTGCTGCAGCAGCTGCACGAAAAAAATATCGCGGCTTCCGCCACGCCCTATTCCCCGGTCGGCATCCGCCTGAAGGAAAAGATCCCGCTCAATCGCGATGCGCTGTTCACCGAAGGCAAGATAGAAGTCCAGGACGAGGGCAGCCAGCTGCTCGGTTTTCTGCTCGCGCCAAGACGCAACGACATGGTGGTTGATTTTTGCGCGGGCGCGGGCGGCAAGACACTGATGCTTTCCGCGATGATGAATTCGCAAGGGCGTTTATATGCGATGGACGTTTCGGAAAAGCGCCTCGCCAATCTCAAACCGCGCCTGAAGCGCTCCGGTGCCAGCAACATCCAGCCCATGCTGATCGCACATGAGAACGACCTCAAGGTAAAACGGCTGGCCGGCAAGATCGACCGCGTGCTGGTGGATGCGCCCTGCAGCGGCCTGGGCACGTTGCGGCGCAGCCCGGATCTGAAATTCCGCCAGTCTCCCGAGAGCATCGAGGCATACACCGTGCTACAGGCTGCCATCCTCGCCTCTGCCAGCCGACTGCTGAAAAAAGGCGGGCGTCTGGTGTACGCGACTTGCAGCTTCCTGCCGGAAGAAAACCAGCATATCGTGCAGAACTTCCTCTCCGCCCATCCCGATTTCGTGCTGCGCCCTGCCGGGGAAATATTGCAGCAGCAAAAGATAGCGGTGGAAGCGCTTGATTATCTTGAATTGCGCCCCCATTTACACAACACGGATGGATTCTTCGCCGCGGTACTGGAACGAATTTAGTTACCTGCCGCAAGCGCGCTCCTGTAAAATGTCCGTACTTTTACAAAGTTGATAAATTGCAACCAATCTTTGCAATTCGGAGGTCGCATGTTTTCAGGCTTACTTGATTTACCATGGTGGGGTTATGTGCTGTCCGCACTGGCGCTCACCCACGTAACCATTGCTTCGGTGACAATTTTTCTGCACCGCCACCAGTCTCACCATGCCCTGGATCTGCACCCTATCGCCAGCCATTTCTTCCGTTTCTGGTTGTGGCTGACCACCGGCACGGTGACAAAGGAATGGGCCTCCGTGCATCGCAAACATCACGCCAAATGCGAGACCCGGGAAGATCCGCACAGCCCGCAAATTATGGGGATAAAAAAGGTGCTGCTGGAAGGTGCCGAGCTTTATCGCAAGGAAGCCATAAACCAGGAAACCCTGGAAAAATATGGGCGCGGCACGCCGGATGACTGGCTGGAACGCAACATTTATTCCCGGCACACCACACTGGGCATCATGCTGATGCTGGCCATCGACGTGCTGCTGTTCGGGCCTATCGGTATCACCATCTGGGCAGTGCAAATGATCTGGATACCTGTGACGGCGGCGGGAATTATCAACGGTGCCGGGCACTACTGGGGGTATCGAAACTTCCAGCCTGCCGACGCATCCACCAACATCATTCCGTGGGGAATCCTGATCGGCGGAGAAGAACTGCACAACAACCACCACGCCCATATCGGCTCAGCGAAACTCTCCAGCAAATGGTATGAATTCGACATAGGCTGGCTGTACATCCGCAGCATGGCAGTACTGGGATTGGCCAAAATCAAAAGGGTTGCGCCCAAAGTACGCCTGAATACCAGCAAAACGGTATGTGATATCGATACGCTGCATGCGGTGATGGCCCACCGTTACGAAGTGATGGCCAGATATGCGAAATCCCTGAAAAAAACCTATCGCGAGGAAATTGCACAACTCAAAATGCGTATGCCCGGCTTGGCGAAAGTTGATCTCAAGCATGTCAAGCACTGGCTGCATGCTGACGCTACCGTTCTCAGCGAGCAGGAAAGATTGAAACTGGGCCTGGTCATACAGACCAGCACCCGGTTGAACACTGCCTATACCCTGCGCCAGGAACTGTTTTCGATCTGGCAACGTTCCGCCTCGTCCAAGGAACAGATGGTAAATGATCTGGAGGCATGGTGCCGTCGCGCTGAAACCAGCGGCATCGCCGCGCTGCAACAGTTTTCCATGCGCTTGCGTTATTACGCCTGAACCCCGGGATTGGCTGTGTGCGGCAAAAAAGCCCGTTGCTTGCGCAACGGGCTTTTTCTATTGTGCGAAGCAAGTATGGTAATCGTCAACCCGATCTGTTTCTGCGTCAGTCCAATTCGACCAAACACCATCATTTGCTTTGCAGATACCCGATGATCGCATCATGCTCCGCCGCACTCGGGATCCGCTTGTGGGCTGATTCCATATGACCCTCCATGCGCGAGACCACATAAGGCCACGCAGCGGGTGGATACTGGTCACCACTCGGCAGATCGTGGCACTGCGAGCAGAAGGTCTTTGCCGTCTGGTAACCTGGCCTGGCTTGCGCCTGCGCATCGCGCGCAGCCGCACTTTGCTTGTCGCAACCGGCAAAAAATAGGACAGGGAACAACAATAAAATCGACACCCTCATTCGCAATTCCTTTTGACGGTATTTTCCAACGTCTGGAATTGTAGCAGTTGCGCCCGCATCCCAAGCAAAAGTGCCAAGCTTGCGAAAATTACCACTAGT
>LSLI01000002.1 GCA_001577345.1 Candidatus Gallionella acididurans | reverse complement strand
TACACTAGTTTAAAGCCTGTCTACGACCATCATCTGTCGAATAACGACTGAAAATTATTAAACAATGACTAAATTCGCTTTCGTTTTTCCCGGCCAAGGTTCCCAATCGCGTGGAATGATGGACGGTTACACAGATTTTGCTGCAGTTCGTGATACCTTCTCCGAAGCCTCGGATGTATTGGAGCAGGATCTCTGGAAACTGGTGACAGAGGGCGCGGATGAAGAGCTGAACGCCACAATCAACACCCAGCCTGTCATGCTCACTGCGGGTGTGGCGGTGTATCGCGCCTGGCAATCACAGAATGGCGCAACCCCGGCGATGATGGCCGGACACAGCCTGGGTGAATACACCGCTCTGGTTGCCGCCGGTGCAATACGCTTTGCCGATGCATTGCCACTGGTGCGCTATCGCGCCCAGTGCATGCAGCAAGCTGTGCCGGAAGGGACTGGCGGCATTGCCGCGATTCTCGGATTGGATGATGGGGCCGTACGTGCCGTATGCAGCGAAGGCGCGCAGGGCGAAGTACTGGAGGCGGTGAATTACAATTCTCCCGGACAAGTGGTAATCGCCGGGAACCGCGCCGCAGTCGAACGCGGTATGGTGCTGGCCAAGGCCAAAGGTGCAAAACGCGCAATCATGCTCCCAATGAGCGTCCCGTCGCATTGCATTTTACTGAAGGGTGCGGCGGAACAGATGCGCGACTATTTGGCAAATGTCCCGGTACAAGCACCGGCAATTCCTGTGCTGCATAATGCCGATGTTAAAAGTCATTCGGATAGCGCGGCAATCAGGGACGCGCTGGTGCGTCAGCTGTATTCACCGGTACGCTGGGTTGAGACTATTCTGGAATTCGGCAAACGCGGTATTACCCACAATGTGGAATGCGCACCGGGGAAAGTATTGGCAGGCTTGAATAAACGTATCGATATTAACCAGCAGGCATCCGCTATTAACGACGCTGACGCATTAAAACTGGCACTGACTGTATTCGTATAGGAAACTTCATATGACACTGCAAGGACAAATCGCATTAGTGACCGGAGCCAGTCGCGGAATCGGACAAGCCATCGCTTTGGAACTTGGCAAACAAGGGGCTACCGTGATCGGAACGGCCACCAGCAGCAATGGTGCTCAGGCGATCAGCACTTATCTCAATGCGGCGGGTATCAAGGGCGCCGGCATGGCATTGAACGTCAATGACATCGCGCAAACCGAACAAGTTCTGGGTGAATTACGCAAGCAATTTGGCGAAATCTCCATACTGGTTAACAATGCCGGCATCACCCGCGACAACTTGCTGGCGCGCATGACCGATGAGGAGTGGGACGACGTGCTGGCGACCAATCTCAAATCGGTGTTCCGTCTCAGCCGCGCGGTGCTTCGCGCGATGATGAAGGCAAGGAACGGACGCATCATCAGCATTTCATCGGTGGTGGGCAGTATGGGCAATGCAGGGCAGGCAAACTACGCGGCTTCCAAGGCAGGCATGATCGGCTTCACAAAATCCCTGGCACAGGAGATCGGGAGTCGCAATATCACCGTGAACTGCGTTGCTCCGGGCTTTATCGATACCGACATGACTCATGCCCTGGGCGAAGAGCAGCGCGCAAAGCTGGTTGAGCACGTGCCCCTGAAACGCCTTGGCCAACCTGCCGATATCGCCGCCGCAGTGGCTTTTCTGGCGGGCCCCGGCGCGTCCTATATTACCGGGATCACATTGCATGTGAACGGTGGAATGTATATGGAATAGAACGGGTTCAAGGTTTGTTTGTGGCTGATTCATTGCTGTCAGAATATGAAACGCCAAGCTGATATGCTTTACATAATTCGGCACATTATTCTTACAGTGCGCCATTCAGAATTTTCTTTGCAGTAACTCGGTGCGCGCCTAAACAAAAAGCCGGATGATGCATAATCATGTCATACGGGCCGCGTTACACCGCATACTTAAAAGCAATGCCTGACAACACTACCTGTTATCATGGTCAAGTATAAAAACATATTTGAATAGGATCAAAAATGGCCAAAACGAATTACACTTTCGAAAAGCGTCAAAAGGAAATTGCCAAGAAAAAAAAGCAGGAGGAAAAAAGACAGCGGAAAATCGTACCGCAGGGCGAGCAGCCGTCTAATGTTCAGCCGTCTCTTCCAGTTGAAGAATCAACATCGGACTGAACTGCAGCCTGCCTTATTTGCTATGTGAATAATAATCATGCCGTGTCCACTACAAGTTGCTTGGAATTTCGGATAGATTTGATACAATGCCGCTGTTTTTTGAATTTCAATCAAGGTAGGAGAGCAAAGATGTCTATTGAACAACGCGTTAAGAAAATTGTCGCCGAACAACTGGGTGTAAACGAATCCGAAGTCAAGAACGAGTCTTCTTTTGTCAATGATTTAGGTGCAGACTCACTGGATACGGTTGAATTGGTGATGGCTCTCGAAGAAGAATTCGAATGTGACATACCCGACGAAGATGCAGAAAAGATCACCACTGTGCAACAGGCAATTGACTACGTCCTGGCACATCAGAAATAATCCACTTCCTTTCCTGTTCATCCAAGCCGTTCCTTTTGCCCTTCCTATTTGATTGGCGGAGTAAATTTGTCTAAGCGCAGAGTAGTCATTACCGGGCTGGGGATCATTTCTCCGGTAGGGATAGGGGTTCCCGCAGTCTGGCGGAATATTGTCGCCGGAAAGTCTGGAATTACCAAAATTACCCACTTCAATGCCGATACCATGGCAGCCCAGATTGCCGGAGAAGTAAAGGATTTTGATCCTGCGCAATTTCTTTCCGCCAAGGATGCCCGCCGAATGGACAGGTTCATCCATTTTGGCTTGGTGGCGGGCATAGAGGCATTCAAAGACTCGGGGCTGGAAGTATCCGAGCAGAACGCCGAACGCATCGGCGTTAACATCGGTTCAGGCATAGGCGGGCTGCCGATGATCGAAGACACGCATAACGATTACCTCGCCGCAGGGCCGCGCAAAATTTCGCCATTCTTTATTCCGGGCACCATCATCAACATGATTTCCGGCAACCTGTCCGTGATGTACGGGCTGAAAGGCCCGAATCTGGCGATGGTTTCTGCCTGCACGACCGGCACACATTGCATTGGCGAATCGGCCCGCATCATCGAGTATGGCGATGCGGATGTGATGATTGCGGGCGGTTCTGAGGCGACCTTGTGCGCACTGGCAGTGGGCGGTTTTTCTTCCGCGCGCGCGCTCAGCACGCGCAACGATGATCCGGCCACAGCCAGCCGTCCTTGGGACAAGGACAGGGATGGTTTCGTGATGGGGGAAGGCGCTGGCGTGATGGTACTGGAAGAATATGAACACGCCAAGGCACGCGGAGCCAGGATTTATGCGGAACTGACCGGTTATGGCATGAGCGGCGACGCCTACCATATCACTTCTCCAAATAGCGATGGGCCGAAGCGCAGCATGCTGAACGCATTGCGTAACGCCGGGCTGAATCCGGGTGATGTGCAGTACGTCAACGCGCACGGCACCTCGACCCCGCTGGGCGACAAGAACGAAACAGATGCTATTAAATTGGCATTCGGCGATCACGCCAGGAAACTGGTGGTGAATTCCACCAAATCAATGACCGGCCACTTGCTGGGCGGCGCGGGGGGGGTAGAGTCGGTGTTTTGCGCGTTGGCGGTGCATCATCAAATTTCGCCTCCGACTATCAATATATTCGAGCAAGACCCCGAATGTGACCTGGACTATTGTGCGAATGTCGCACGCGACATGAAAATCGATGTCGCGATGAACAACAACTTCGGTTTCGGTGGAACCAACGGCACGCTGGTATTCCGCAAGGTTTAGCTTTCCACAACGATGCTGGTCAATGGCAAACAGGACAATTTGATCAGCATCCGAGATCGAGGCCTGCTATACGGCGACGGGGTGTTCCGCACTATTCTTGCAAGACAGGGCAAAGCACAGCACTGGCTCCTTCATTACCAAAAGCTTCAACAAGATTGCTCCGCGCTAAACATTCCCTGCCAGGATTTTGCATTGCTTTCCACCGAGCTGGATCGCTTGCTCACGCAGCACCCCGATGGGGTAGTGAAGCTGATTGTCACACGCGGTCAAGGAACGCGCGGCTACGCACCTCCTGTACAAGCTACACCCAACCACATCTGGAGCGTTTCCCCTTGCCCTGATTATCCGGTAGACAGGGCTACGCTTGGAATAAAGGCGCGGATGTGTCAATTGCTCCTGAGCCATCAGCCGCGCCTGGCCGGAATCAAGCACCTCAACCGCCTGGAAAACGTGCTGGCTGCTGCCGAGTGGAACAATAGCGAGTCGCATGATGCGGATATTGCCGAAGGTCTGCTGATGGATGAGCAGCGCCATGTCATTGAGGGCACACGCAGTAATTTGTTTTTAGTCTCACAGGGGAAGCTGATCACTCCGGATTTGTCGCGTTGCGGCGTGGCAGGAGTGCAGCGCGATCGTGTGATGGCTTGGGCGGCACAACACAACATGCCGCTGCAAGTGCGCGATGTCGGACTGGATGAGGTGATGCATGCCGATGAATTATTTTTGGTAAACAGCATCATCAACATCTGGCCGATACGTGAACTGGAGCAACGATGCTGGAGCGATTTTCCCATCACCGAGAAAATTCGCCACGAACTTAACGGACAAAACAAATGATGCGACGGATATTCAACTGGGCGATCTTGCTGGTACTGCTCGCTACCGCGGGGCTGGGCTATTACGTCACCCGTCCTCTGTTGTTGCCTGCCACACCGTTTGTTTTCGATCTGAAGCAGGGTCACAGCCTGAAGGGCACCGCGCGGGAATTGCAGCAGGCCGGCTTGCTGGAACATGACTGGCTGTTCGTCTGGCTGGTACGACTGCTCGGAAAATCGACACAACTCAAGGCAGGCAATTACGCGCTGGAGCATCCGGTGTCGACGCTCGAACTGTTGGAAATCATCAGCCAAGGCAAAGTCAGCCAGAAACAGGCCAGCGTGATTGAAGGCTGGACATTCAAGCAATTCCGCGAGGCACTGAATGCCAACCCCGATATTAGCCACGAAACGGCAACCTTGACCGATGCCGAGATCCTGCAGCATATCGGCGCAACAGAAACCCAACCCGAGGGCTTGTTCTTCCCGGATACCTATTATTTTTCCAAGGGCAGTAGCGACTTGGTGATATTCAAGCGCGCCTATCAGACCATGGAAAAGCATCTGCAGCAAGCGTGGTTAGCTCGCACCCCCGATTTACCCCTGCAGACCCCCTATCAGGCCCTGATTCTGGCCTCCATTATCGAGAAAGAAACCGGTGCGCCGGGAGACCGGAGTATGATTGCCGGCGTGTTCGTAAACCGTTTACGCAAGGGCATGCTGCTGCAAACCGATCCCACCGTGATTTATGGCATGGGCGACAAATTCGATGGCAATCTGCACAAACGCGACTTGCTCAGGGATACCCCCTACAACACCTACACGCGCCGCGGGTTGACCCCCACGCCGATTGCTTTGCCTGGCATGGCGGCTTTGCAGGCTGCCATGCATCCGGCAAAGACCGACGCGTTATATTTCGTGTCGCGCGGCGATGGCAGCTCGCAATTTTCCACTACGCTGAACGCGCATAACCGTGCAGTGGACCAGTACCAGAAATGAGCAAGTTCATTACTTTTGAAGGCGTAGACGGAGCAGGGAAAAGCACCCATTTAGAGTGGTTTTCCGATGCATTGAGGCGGCGTGGATTCGATGTGGTAGTTACCCGCGAGCCGGGGGGTACGCTTCTGGGTGAGCAATTGCGCGAAATATTATTGAACCAGTCCATGAATATTGGTACCGAAGCGCTACTAATGTTTGCTGCGCGTATGGAACATATTGAACAAGTCATCAAGCCGTCGCTGCGCGCTGGCAAGTGGGTGATTTCTGACCGTTTCAGCGATGCCAGCTTCGCCTATCAGGGTGGTGGAAGAGGATTGAACTGGGGAAAATTAAGCCAACTTGAACAATGGGTGCATCCCGATCTGCAGCCTGACCTTACGCTGTTTTTTGATGTCCCGGTCGAAGTGGCACGGCAACGCCTGTCCAACAATGTCTCGCTGGATCGTTTCGAGCAGGAACAGGCCGACTTTTTCGAGCGTGTGCGGGCCGGATACTACAAACGCATACAGGAAAACCCGCAAAGATATGTTGTGATCGATGCGGCACAAACGCTGGACATGGTTAAATATAAACTTGAAGAAATTATTTTAACTATTTGATATGAAACATATCTATCCTTGGCAAAAAAATGATTGGGTGCACTTGCAGAAGTTGCGAAAACATCCGGCACAAGGACTGTTGTTAACGGGAACCAAGGGTATAGGCAAGCTCGAACTGGCGATCAATTATGCGAAAAGCTTGTTGTGCCAACATCCTGTCGAGTCTGGTTTTGCATGCGGGAAATGTTCATCATGCCATTGGTTCGAGCAAGGGGCGCACCCTGACTATCGTTTACTGCAACCTGGAGCACTAGACATTGATGGTGAAGCAAGCGACTCGGGCAAAAAGCCCAGCAAGCAAATTTCCATAGATCAAATACGTGGGCTGGCCGATTTTTTTGGCATGTCTGCACATCAAGGCGGCAGGCGTGTGATTCTCATTCATCCAGCCGAAGCGATGAACATCAACGCCGCGAATGCCTTGCTGAAAAGTCTTGAAGAACCCCCGCAGGGATTGTTGTTTGTCCTGGTGTCGCATAAACCGCAACAATTACTGCCGACCATACTGAGCCGGTGCCTGGCCGTTGCGCTGTCGGCTCCCGATGTTTCAAGCGCTGCTCGCTGGCTGGAAGAACAGGGTGTAAAAAACCCTGCCCAAGCCCTTGCAGTGTCAGGTTTTGCGCCGTTGCAGGCTGCTCAGTTCGATGAGCAACCGGGCAGCGAGGAACGCGAAAAGTTGTTGCGAGCCATCCGCCTACCTGCCACTCTGGATGCATTTGTGCTGGCCGAGGTCCTGCAGAAAATTGAGCAGGTTTTGGTTGTGCAGTGGCTGCAACAATGGTGTTATGACCTCAACTCAATGAAGTTTGCGGGAAAATTGCGCTACCATCCGGGCGAAGAAGTCACCATAAAGAAACTGGTTGATCCTGTTGCTCCGTTAAACCTGGCCCGCTTGCACAATCACATGAATACAGCAAAACGAGAAGCACGACACACGCTTAATCCAAAGTTGTTTTTTGAATCACTTTTGCTTGTTTACCGCCAATTGATGGTCGAATAGTCATGCAGTTCGTCGATTCCCACTGCCATATCAATTTCCCCGAGCTCGCTGCGAATATGAGCGATGTGCTGGCGCAAATGCGCCAGAATGAAATTGTCAGCGCGCTTTGCGTTTCGGTAAATCTGGCCGATTTCCCACAAATACTTGCGCTTGCTGGGCAGTATCCCCACATTTACGCCTCAGTCGGGGTGCATCCGGACTATGAAGGGGTAGAAGAACCTGATGTCGGGCATCTGGTCGAGTTGGCACAGCATCCCAAGGTTGTCGCCATTGGCGAAACCGGCTTGGATTATTTCCGCCTGAAGGGCAATCTGGAATGGCAACGCGCACGATTTCGGACCCACATCCGCGCAGCGATAGAAAGTGGCAAACCGCTGATCATCCATACCCGCGAGGCGGCGGCGGACACCCTGCGCATCATGGCGGAAGAAAATGCTGCCGAAACGGGCGGCGTGATGCATTGTTTCACCGAAACCTGGGAAGTGGCTGAAGCCGCGCTCGCGATGGGCTTTTACATTTCCTTTTCCGGTATAGTGACTTTCAAGAATGCCAAGCAGCTAAAAGAGGTCGCGCAACTCGTGCCGCTGGATCGTATCCTGATCGAAACCGACTCACCCTATCTTGCGCCGGTGCCGCACCGCGGCAAGCTTAACCAGCCGGCTTTCGTGAAGCACGTGGCCGAGGAGATTGCCAGGCTGCGTGGCATTGGGCTGGACGAAGTAGGGCAGCGCACCACCGAAAATTTTATACGTTTGTTCAAAACAGGGGAAATTTCACGATAAGTTTTCCAGCAAAATTATTGACAGGGATATGAATATCCCTATAATGCGCAACTCGTTTTGCGGGAGTAGCTCAGTTGGTAGAGCGCAACCTTGCCAAGGTTGAGGTCGAGAGTTCGAGACTCTTCTCCCGCTCCAAATCTGAGGGAAAGCATTCTGGCTTTCCCTTAATTCTTTCAAGTCGGCTATTCGAAACACGGCGAGATAGCAAAATGGTTATGCAGCGGATTGCAAATCCGCCTATCCCAGTTCGATTCTGGGTCTCGCCTCCAACATAAAGCCTGTTAATCCAAAAAGTTAGTGTGTGTGTTCTTTTGCTTTCTCACTGCGCCCAAATTGCGCCCGATTTTGTCAAGCATAGTCAGATCGGAGTGAGGGAGTCAGGGTTACTACCTCAGTACCATACATCTCTTCCAAGTGGTCCTGGATCTCCCGCACGCTCAGGCCACAGGCGTACAGCGAGATAATCTTGTCGTCGAAGCCAGACAACAGGTCTGATGCTTGGCTCGATTCAGCAACCCGATCCGCATTCACCTCACCAAGGAAGAGGCGGAGCGTGCAACGCGAGTCGAGGCGGTACTGGTAAAAGCGGAAATCGATAAAGAAGTCAGGCGTCCGAACATATTCTCAAGCAATTATGGTCATTAAACCAGTTCTAAAAAACATTTAAAAAAACCTTTGTGGTAGTGGTTCGAGTAACTTGGGCAACCATTTTAATAGGGTTACCCTAAGTTCGGATAATTCGGTAGGTTTGGTGAGCAGATCGTCCATTCCTGCCGCCTGAGTTTTGACTGCTTCTTCAGTCAGTACATTGGCCGTCCAGGCGATGATAGGAATGTGCTTCCCATCGGCTTCATTTTCCAGTTCACGGATATGGCGGCTTAGTTCATAGCCATCCATCTCCGGCATATGACAGTCGGTGATGATCAGATCAAAGTGATTGTTCTGCCAAAGCACCAACGCCTTGGCACCATCTTCAGCCACTTGCACTTGCAATCCCAACAATTCGAGTTGCTGCTTGAGCAACATGCGGTTGATCGGATGGTCGTCGACGATGAGTATGGCAACTGGTGCATCACCTTTGATCAGGAGTGCTGTGTCTGTGTGGCTTGGTTGCTGATCCGTTTTGCGGGAGTTCTGCGGCAGGTCTTTAACTACGGGGAGACTGACCGTAAGACTAAAGGTGGAACCTACGCCCAGAGTACTTTCCACACTGAGAGTACCGTCCATCAATTCAGCCAGACGTCGACAGATGGCCAAACCCAGGCCGGTTCCTCCATACATGCGGGCGGTATCCGCAGTGGCTTGTTCGTAGTGTTGAAACAGTCTGGATTGATGCTCGGGATCGATACCGGAACCACTGTCTTTGACGCTGAAGCATACGGTCTCATAGCCCGCATGGTGTGCAATACGTTGAGTGCTGATGGTGACATTACCATGTTGGGTGAATTTGATGGCGTTGCTGATAAAGTTGTTGAGTATCTGGGACAGGCGTAACGGATCGAAAATATGTGCTGCGCTTAATTCCGGGTCGATCTCGACATTGAAGTGGAGGTCTTTTTCAGAGGCGATCTGAGAATGGGTGTCTGTGACACTTTTGAGCATGTCCGGGATGGAGGTGGCGTGAGGGGAAAGCCCCAGTTTGCCGGCTTCGATCTTGGACCAGTCAAGGATGTCGTTGACAATACGCAGCAGGTTCTTGCCGGAGTCGCGTGCCACTTGCAATATCTCGCGCTGCTTGGCGTCCAGCTGAGACATTTCCAGCAGTTCCATCATGCCCATCATTCCGCCCAGCGGAGTGCGTATCTCGTGGCTCATGGTGGCCAGGAAAGAGTCTTTGGCCAGATTGGCCCGTTGCAGTTGGGCGGTACGCTCACGTACTCGCTGCTCGAGATTGGCATTGAGTGCCATGAATTCATCTTCGATTTGCTTGCGCCCGGTGATGTCGCGTAAGTGCACCACCAATGAAATTGTTCCACCGAAATGTAATTGTGTAGTTGAAGCGAGCAGTGTCAAAATCCGGCCATCTTTGGTGCGGTGCTTGACCTCGTGATTGCGCACAAATCCTTTCGATTTGATTATTGAAACTGTTTCTTTGCCCGAATCTTCGTCAAACCAAAAACCGAAATCAGTAATTGTGCGTCCGATGGCCTCATCTTGCGAATAGCCAAAAAGATCCGTAAAACTTTGGTTGATTTCACGGATAAGTCCAGTGTTGGTTTCCGTAATCATCATCGCGTCTGGACTGTCGTGGAATATCCTGGAAAACTTCTCCTCTGAAAGACGCAGTGTGTCTTCTGACTGCTTGCGTTCTGTGATGTCCTGAACGGTTCCAGACACATGGATAGGCTTGCCATGGGCATCACATATTAACTCGCACTGACCTTGATAATTACGAATCGAGCCGTCGTGCCACACACAGCGAAACTCAAAAGCCTCCGGTTTTTTTCCGGAAGCCCACGCTTCTATTCGCTCTTGCATGGCGGATTGGTCATCCGGATGAATCAGGTTGATCAAATCTTTGATGCTTGGAGTGAAGGTTTCTGGAGAAACGCCGTAAATCCGATACAACTCCCTTGACCAATCCAGCCTGCCTGTCGCCAAGTGGTAGTGCCAACTGCCAATATGGGCAATGGATTGGGCTTTATTTAGAAATTCCCTGCTTCTTTCAACAGATTTTCTCCAGACAACGATGGACTGATCGGCTTTCCGCACTGCAAAAAATAACGCGGTATAAAGCGCAGAAAAAACTCCGCACACCAGCAAGGAAATCGAGAGTATCTTGCTGTGCAATTGCCCGAAATGAGATGAGGCATCATCGTAACTTTCAATAACGCCTATCTGTTTACCCGAATGCTTGATTGGCATATAGGTAATGAAAAGCTGGACATCATGCATCTCGCCTGTCGTGCCGAGAAACGTATCACGGGATTCTGTCGCATGTGCTGTTTCGCCGTGTAGTGCTCTGCCAAGTAAATCGGCACGCTGGCTGGTCTTGCCGATTTCGCTCCTGGCTGACGAGTAAATGGCTATCCCTGACGGGTTGTATATTTTTAGCTTAAGAATGTTGTGCTTATTGATCTGTTTCAGTTCTTGCGCAAATATTGAATCGAGATCTGGTGTGTTCGGTAGTGTGCTGGAATTGACCTTTGCGTTGCTGACATAGGCAGCAATATCTTTGTCAAATGTGTTAACGAGCTGATATAAAACCTTTTCGTTTTCATCCGATGCATGGCTCTCAAATGAAGCCAGTTGATCCTGTCTATAAAGCAATATCAGGATGAAGGCGGTGACCAGCATTGCCGCAAGGATGGTAATTGAGAGACGACGCAAAAGCGGAAATTCCCCTTTTGAGTTGTCGGCTTCAGTTGCAGATTGTTCGCGCACAACTGCGGCAATTCGCAGGGAAATGTTCTCGAGGCTAACGAGGTAGGTGCGCCTCGCGTTCAGGGTCAAGGCAACGAGGTATATCGTACTCATGGTACCCATCGCTAGCGGAATTTCACCGCCCACTGCTAGCAAACGAGCGATCAGCGGCACAAGGGCAGGGATGATAAATACCAGCGAGGAAACCAGGTCAGCAGATAAAGAAGTGATGGCACCCGCTGTCATGCCTGCAATTGCAAAGGCCAGAAGGGATTGGTGCGGGATGTCTTTGACTGGAAACAGCAGATAACTCGCCAATCCCCATGTAATACCGGTGGCAGCAACACCGATGCGGAATCGGGTCAGCAGGGCTTTGCTGGTAGATTCATTCACCATAGTGTGGCGATAGGCGAAGGAAATAATTGCGCGCAGAGCGATCGCCATCCCAAACAACGCACACCAAATCATGATGGGCATAACATCGAGCACGCTGATTTGAACGGCTGCCAGGATAGATGCGATCAAGACATTGACGGCCAGTGACACCGGAAGCACTGCATACAACAAACGTATCTGTTCGGCTTGTAAAGCCGAACCTGCCACATTCGGACGATCATCAAACAAGAACAGATGCTGTTTTGCCATGAATAGCCCCTGATTCAGTGCATGAAAGAATGCTCTTTAGCTTGTGCGCCCCATACAATTTCTAGCATGTAACTCCATGCCGTGGTGTGCAATCGATTATTGCTGTTCGTAACAAGTAGGCATTTGAAATGCAATGGTAGCAATAATTCACGTGAAAAAGTTGCCATCTGTTCATGAGCAATATAATAAAAAAAGCTCCCAGGCAGGGAGCGTTTCAGGTTTGCAAGCCATGAATTACGCAAAGATGGCACAGGTTCCGTTGACCATTCCGGCCCCGCAATCAGGTACGATTGGCCAGGGATGCGGTTTGGTCGAGCGCAGCCAATGCCTGTGCGATGATGCGGCCGGCAGCCCTATCATCTGCTATCGCGCGCACGACCAGGCGCGCGCTCAGGCATAGACGCAGCGCATTCAGCCCCGTGCCGTAGTTGACTGGCTGGCCGAGTTGGCAGCGTATCGCGGCAGACGGCAAGTTGTGGTAAACCTTTTTTGTTTCTTCCGCATCTAGCGGGCGCCTTCCCGATGTGCTGGTGCGGTAAAGCTGGAAGGGAAACACGGTCTGGACGTGATCCCACCCGGATTGGTCAAGCAATGCGCTGCGGTCAAGTACGGGGACGGATATGGGGGTGAATGCCGGATCATCGGCCAGCCTGGCTCGTATCGCCTGCGCGAAGGATTGCAAAAAGCGCGCGACATCCACTTCCGGGAGCGTGCGGAAGGCGCGCAATTCGCACAGCGCGGCTTCCCAACGCAGCAGCAGGCCAAAATTGCTTACTGACTCCAGTACTCCCTGCACGGGCCAGTTATCCGGCCAATCTGCCGCAGTGGAATAGTTTTCCAATATGCGTGGGAAGGGACGCTTGCGCAACCGGTCAGCAGTCTGAGCGGGAATCAGCAGTGCGCCGGAAAAACTGGGGCCGCCGACGAATTTAGATCCGGTCAGCGCAACGCTGTAACCTTTGGTCAGGCAGGAGCGCAGCGTGGCGGGAGCAATACGAAACTGGCAGGCATCGATCAGTACATCCAGTTGCGTGCCGAGCGCTTGTTGCAAGGCAGCGGTGCAGCTGTAACTGGGGGCGATCATGCCCGTTTTCGTGATGTCGGCTTGAATCAACAAAATATGGCGCCCGGCGGCATGGGCTTGTTGCGCCAGCGCGGTAAAATCGGCATCGATCTCCTGACTGTGGCGCGGCGTTCCGTCGGCTTTGCGCAAGGCGACGGTGGCGACTTCGATGGCAGGGTGTGTTGCGTTGATGGCGGCGGACACGCCGCTGCCGGTTTCCGCTGCGTCCACGATGATCGCGAGCACCGGTTGGGCAGAGGCGGCTTGCGAGAATTGCGCGGCGATCCGGTGCAGATCGGTGCCCGATGCGGCGAAAATAATATCCGGCTCGGGCAGGTCGCCCAGTGTGCACAATGCCAGCAACTCCTCGCGTATATGCACCAGTTCGCGGGCATAAACGGCGGCGGCAGGATGATGCCGGAGTTCATTTTCCAATCGTGTGCGCAGACGATCGGCGGCCTGAAATGCAGCGGGTGAAATCACCGAAGCGGTGGCGGAGGCGAAAGCGAGCAAGTCCGGATCCGGCGTGGGGCCGCAGCCGTAGCGGTTCACCTCGCGCTGCGGATCAAGCGCGATGCGTTCATCGCCGCCCGCGATCAATAGCCGGGCGGTTGCGGGCAGGGTGTTGGATGCAGCTTGCATCGCCAATGGGATACTCGCGTAGCGAGCCGTGGATGGTACGTGCAGGGCGGATTTCATAGTCAGAGGCTGCAATTTGCCATGTCCCTCAGTCAGGCCAGACTTTGCGCGCTGGCATGCACCAGCAAGTCGCGGAAGGCATCGAACACTTTGCGCATCTGTGGTTGCTTGTAGGGGTAGAGATCGGCCGGATCCATCGTGTGCACCACCGCGCTGTTGTCCACTTCGAAAAGCAGCAGTTTTCCGTCTTGTGTTTCGGCACAATCCAGAACCAGGTAATCCAGTTGCGTGCGCTGGTGGATGGCCTGCAATGCGGTGGCGTGGCGCTGCGCGAATGTGGTGTCGAACTCCGCCATAAAGTGTGCTTCCTCCGCGCGCTTGGCAGCGCTTTCAGACATGCCGGCATTCACGTAATGGATCATCCAGTGCGAGGAAACGCCCATGTGCGCGGCGTAAGGCTTGCCTTCGATCAGCACCACACGATATTTGCGGAACTGGCCATCGGGATCGCTGTAATCGATAAAACGGGAAATGTAGAACATTTCGCCCGGTATATTGTTCAGATAACCGGGCAAATCGGCGGGACCATCTATTCTTTCCAGGCCATGTCCGGCATGCGATCCCACCGGGCGGACGATCAGCGGGAATGCCGCATCGGATAAATAATTTTGCACCGGCACAGAATTATTGCCGATGTCCTCCAGAATCGCCCGGGCCACGCGCACCGTGGCGGGCATGACCACGCCGGGTAACTCGCTCAGCAGCGTAAAGATGCGGTCGCGCGAAAGCCATGTGATGCGGTCGGCCTGATTCAATACAGGCCTGTGCCAGTGTTTAAGCATCACACCGAGTTGCTCCAGCAACGGACAAGTCTGATCCGATTCGCCAATGGCGACCAGCAACACATCGTGGTCGGGTACCGTATCGGGGAAGGGCAGGTGCGGCGCGACATACAGGATGTCCAGTGCAATGTCGGAATCTTCCAGCAAGAAATCCAGCGGCATGTTCGTCATCAGGTCGCCTGGCGTCATCAGCGCGAGCAGGCGTATGCTAGCCGTGCCGCGCGGCGCGGGCAGATGATAAAGCTGCTTGAGCCTGAGCACTTCGTTTTGCACCGATAATGCGATTTCGCGGTTGCCGCTCAATTGCAAAATGGTGGAAAGATCCAGCAGCGCATCGGCGCTTGATGCGGCGGGGCCTGCACTGGCGCGTGAGAGCAATTCTTCGCCCAGAGGGGTCAGATTGGTGCCGGCACAGGCCATTTTCATCAGTGCGGCAGGGCCAATAAATGCGTGGCAAGCAGGCAGATCGGGGTGATCCATGTCTTAGCTCCTGAATATCAGGTAGCTATCTTGGCACCCCCAAAATCAAGTGTTGCCCGGATCAGCGCATCAATAT
Source organism: Candidatus Gallionella acididurans (assembly GCA_001577345.1). Taxonomy (GTDB): domain Bacteria; phylum Pseudomonadota; class Gammaproteobacteria; order Burkholderiales; family Gallionellaceae; genus Gallionella; species Gallionella acididurans. The sequence goes on along the minus strand of LSLI01000002.1, from coordinate 79,722 downwards.
CCCCTTTATTCGTGCGATGGTTGACGATCGCGGCTCGTATCGCGAGTTTGCCGTCCAGTGTGGTGGCCGAAGGGGCAGCGATCCCCGATTCCTGCAATGCGATCACGATCTCCGCATTCACGCGGTTCGCGTCGCTGCAACGGTAGCGGAAACAGACGATGTTCAGGGAAACCGGGGCCAGCAATTCCAGTTCCGGCGTCTGTGCAATGCGTTGCTCCAGATAGCGAGCCAATTCGCAGGTGTGAGCGATGACCTTGCCCAATTTTTCGGCACCATACACCTGCAAGGTGAACCAGGTTTTGAGCGCGCGGAAGCCGCGCGACAGATCGGGCCCGAAGTCGCAAGGCCAGGGCGAACCGCCCGCCATGCCCTGCGTTTCGCGCCGCAGATAAGCGGCGGGTGACGCAAAGGTGTCGAAATGTTGCCGACTGTCACGTATCAGAATGAAGCCCGCATCGTAGGGCACTTGTCCCCACTTGTGAAAATCGAAAGCGATCGAATCGGCGCGTTCCAATCCGGCCAGACGCGGCGCGATCTCCGGTGAGAGCATCGCCAGCGCGCCATAGGCACCATCCACATGGAACCACAGGCCTTGCCGCCGGGCGGAATCGGCCATGGCAGCCAGCGGATCGATCGCGCCGGTATTGACCGAGCCTGCGGTGGCGGCGATGAAAAAGGGCGTATAGCCCTGCGCGCGATCCGCTGCAATGGTTTGTTCCAGCGCGTCGATGTCCATCTGGTAATGCGCGTTCACCGGAATCATGCGCAATGCATCCGTCCCCAGCCCGGCAACGTCTATCATCTTGGCGATGGAGCCGTGCGCATTGGTCGAGGTATAGGCCGTCAGGCGTTTGCCGCTCGCGGCGATGCCCTGCGTGCGCACCTCCGCGCCGAGCGCGGCGTGGCGCGCCACCAGCAGCGCAATCAGCGTGGCCATCGACGTGCCGGTGACAAACAGGCCGCTGGCATTTTCCGGAAAGCCGAACAATTCACATACCCAGCGCAACACTTGCCGCTCGACCTCGACGGGTATCTGGTCGCGCCCGCCGAGATTGGCATTCAAGCCGGCAGCGAGCATTTCCGCCAGCATGCCCACGGGTGTGCCGCCCCCATGTACCCAGCCCATAAAGCCGGGATGGGCATTGCCGATGGCATAGGGCAGGATGGTTTGCATGAAAGTCTGATGTGCGGCGGCGATGTCCGAAGGCTGCTGTGGCAAGGGTTGGCGAAATTGCGCGCTGACGGTGTCGGGTATCGGTTGCCAGACCGGGCGTGAACGTATCTGCGCCAGATAGTCGAACATATCGTCCAGCATGCGGTGACCTTGCGCGCGCAGCGCATTCCAGTCTTCGGGGTCGAGCGTATCCGGCTGGGTATCAGATGGAGTGGACATGGCGGAATGGGGGGCGCAGATAAGCAAAATGAGGTATTGAGTGGGGCAATTATACATGCCGTAACAGGTCACTCCTTAGTGAGATGCGGTTCAACGCCATCACTTGTGACTAGTGGACTGTCATGGTAAGCGATGCCGGCAGGAAATATTTATTGAAACGCCGAATAAGATCCTGCTATGGCTCGATACATTCCCCGTTCATCCTGATAACCGGCGATCTGGCTGCTATTTTTGGCAGCCCAAGTCGAATGGTTAGCACGGTGTATCGAAGGCGCGAACTGGGTAATACTCACCACGAACAGACTTGTTCGGCATTCCCTTATCGAATTAAGCCGTTTTTCTGCAGTTGTTCCGGGTTTGATTGACTCGATGACTTGTTATCTTGTGTACATGCAAATGTATCGAGCCGTGCTCGAGGCAAGAGGGGGTCATCATGTCAACACCAGCCAGGATTCGTCTGGTCAGCAACGATAACGAAGAATATCTCGCCGAGTCTCAGGCTATTCAGGAAACGCGCGCACGGCTCGAGGCGGAGAACCAGGCGGCGCTATCCGCTCAGGCGCGCGCACGTCACGAAGCACATGCACGGGCGATGGCACAGGCCAGGACACAAACTGAAATCGAGTTGGGTACACAGGCCAATGTCAAAGCACAGGAAGAAGCGCGTTTGCTCGCGTTGGTTCAATCCAGGCTTGAATCGGAGCGTCAGTTGGCCGGCGAGCTGCAGCAGAAATTGCACTTAGAGTCGCAGCTTCAGCAAGAGGTGCATGCAAGGTTGTGCGCGGAACAGCAAGCGCAGGATGAATTGAATCGACGTTTGCAGCAAGAGCAGATTGCGTGTGCCGCAGCCGACAGCAAGATGAAGGTGGACCGTGAACTGGCCATGTTGCTTGAGCAACGAGACCAAGCCGAAGATACCGCCCGGATGCACGCCGAAAATAATATACGCGCCATTCAGGCTGACATTGCCAAGATCAACACACGCACCGAAACAGTATTCGCCGAACGCCGTATCGCCGAACAAATCCAGCAAGAGCAAGCAGCTGAAAAATTGCAGATGGAAACCCGGCTACGCGACCTTGCGGTCAAGCAAGCGCAGAAAGAAGCAGAGCAAGCCCGTGCCGCAAAAGATCGGATTGAAGCCGAACAGGCCGAACTGGAGAAAATAGGCAGGCGTGTCGAAGCCGAGCAGCGTGCCGCTCAAGCGGCGGAAAACCGGGCAAGGCTTGAGCAGGAAGCAGGCAAGCTTGCGCAACAGAAAGAGGCCGCCGAGCTGGCCATCGCCAAATCCATACAAGAGAAAACAAGCAAGGAGCACGAGGTGCTCGTTCTGGTCAACTCGAAACTCGAAGCTGAACAGGCAGCAGCCAAGGGGGCCGAGGCCAGAGTACATGCGGAGTCAATGGCTGCAATAGAGATCGAGGCACGAATTGCAGCCGATCGGAACGCTGAACGCGTTGCGCTGGCACGTGCAGCTGCGGAACGTGATGCGCTGGAATTATCCATCCAGCGCAAGTTGCTGGAAGAGCAGGCAAGCGCCGATGCCGAGGCCGCAGCCGCTGTGGAACATGAGTTATTCAACTCCGTCAGGCAGCGTGCGGAAGCGGAGGCGGTCGCGCGTATCGAAGCGGAGCGCAAGCATAAGGCGGAGCAGGAAAAGATCGCGTACCTTGCGGAACAAACCGATGCTGACCGTAAAGCTATGCAACAGCATGAAGCAGCCAATGTGCTATTGCGTCAGGCAGTGCAGGCGGCGCGAGATCGCCTGTCTGCCGAATCATTGGCCAAACAGGCCGCAGAGCACAAGCTGCAAGCGGAGCAGGATTTGGCAGTTATTGCTCAACAACGCGCCGAAGCCGAAATGCTGGCGGCACGCGAAGTCGAGATTCAATTGCAGCTGGAATCACAGTCGGCCAGTGCGGCAAACACGCGCGCTTCGATAGCGCAGCACGCAAAATATGTCGCGCAGCAAAACCTCGAACAACAACAGGCCCTGCTTGAAGTGGAACAGCGACACGCAGAGGCGGAGCGCCAAGGCGATCGGATGTTGCGGGAAAAAATGCAGGCACAGAATACTCTGTTGCAATCCGCCAGCTTGCGTGCCGAGAAGTTAAGCCAGGAGCAGTTGGCCATTGCAGAATGCATACAGGCAGAACAGGCTGGAATTGCTGCGGCGCAACATAAAACAGAAATCTCGCTGGAGGCTGCGAAAATTTCCAGACAACGTGAAGAGCTGGATTCCGAGCTTGTTAAAGTTTCCGAGGCGCAGATTGAAACCGAACTTCGGGCAATCGTCGAGATAGAGGCGCGCATGGCTGTCGAATTTCGGGCTATCGAAGCGGATAATGAGCGCATCGAGTCGGAAGTGCGGGCTAGAGAGATTGTCGAAACAACCCTGAAGCTCAATGAACAAGCCGATCAGGCAGCGCGTGACGCGGAAGTTGCGGCAATGCGCGCCTTGAACATGGCCAAGGTGCGCGCCGAAGCGAAAAGTAATGCGCTCAAGAGCGAGGAAGAAAAGATCCATGCCGAAGCGCTCGCAGCAGTAGCCTTCCGCAAGCAGGTTGTCGAAGCAGAACGCGCTCGCGATGGGGCAATGGCGCGCGCGGAAAATATGGCGAACCTGCGCATCGCAGAAGACCGCAAGGCAGTTGAAGCGGCAGAGGCATGTATACGCAGCGAGGCGCTGGCGACGGTTGCGGCACGCAAGCGTGCCGAAGCTGCGCAAAGCGCGCGTCTCGAAGCCGGGCGGCGCGAACAGCTCGAGCTTCAATTGCTGGAAAAGGAACAACAACGCCTCGATCAAGAGCGCGAGTTGCAAACCCAAATCGCACGGCGTTCCGCTGATGAAACAGAAGCCAGCCAGGCACTGCGGGCCCGTATCGACGCGGAACGTCAGGCGGCACGGGCCGAGCGGGACAAGGCTGCAACAGAACAGGCCGCCATGCGCCAACGCGAAGAAACGGCGTTGTCCGTGGCGCGAGCCATCGAACATCGTATCGCCGAAGAACAACGCGCCGACCAGGCCGGGCAAGCGCAATTGCGCGCCGAGCAGAGGGCGCTGGAATTGGCATCGGAGCGCGCAGCCGTTGTGGAGCAGGCCAGTCACACCGCAGCTTGCCAATGCGAGCAGGAACAGCAACTGAAGGCTCAGGAGCAAGCGCGTCTAGCCGGAGAACAGCGTGTGCTGGAGGAGATCGGGCAGCGCGTGGCCGCCGAGATGCAAGCCAGTGCGGCTGCGGAGCAGTGTGAAATCGCGGAGCAACGCGCCCGGGAAGCGGCACAAACCGGAGCGATGCTGGCAGATGAGGCAATGCGGGCAACGCAGCAGCGGGCTGAACTGGAAGAGCAGAAAAACGCGAAACTGCGCGCAGAAATCGAACAATCCTATGCTGAAATTGCGACGGGCCAACTGATCGCGAGACTGCGCAAGGCCACGCAAATCGGCAAGCTGGTGAAAGTCGTTGGACTCGTGTCCGTAATGGTATTCGCCGGTTTTTCGTTGCCGTTTTTACAGTGGCCGGGCAAAGCCACGCAGGGCCAGCCCGCCATGCTGAGCCCATCCAGCCACTCCGCCGCCGCACCCGCAGACAAGCAGGTGGCTGCCATGTCTCAAGCCGGAACAAAACCGCTGTTCGCCGATCACCATGAGCCCGGCAAGACAACCGGGTCGGTGTTGGGCGATTTGAAATTGGCCGATCATCTCGGGCATTTCGATTAGCAGTTTGCACGGAACCCCGGATTTCTGCGCGGCACTGGTTGAACAACCAGCCATACGGCCAGGCCGCCAAAAAATAGCAGCCAAATCCCTGGTTATCAGGACGAACGGAAAACGAGCAGAGCGAAGTTTCGAGGTACGGAAGAATGTGTCGAGTCATGAACAAAGGACGATTGACAATCAGCCGTGTTAATCTGACGGGCTTGCGACTGGGTGAGCAGACTTGTGTGGCTTTTCCTTCTCCTAAAGATGTCCACTATTCTGCCGATAACCGTATGTATATTGATAAGGGAAGCAGGCGATGCAAGACAGCAAGGGGTTGCAATACTGGGTAGCGCATCTGAGTCGAAGCGATCTTCCTGTGCTAAAACAGACCGCGCGAGAGCTGGCTGCATTGCGCGCGGACGAAAACCGGCTGACGGTGCTGGCCGTTGCGGGGGTGATCGCCCGCGATCCGATGATGACCGTCAAGCTGTTGCGTTACCTGCAGAAGCACAAGCATAAGGTGCAGACCACCGAGGTCATCCAAATCGAACAGGCTTTGCTGATGCTGGGTATCGAGCCGTTCTTTAACCACATCGCACCAGAACCGGTCGTGGAGGAAGTGCTGCAAGCTCATGTCGCGGTGCTGGCCCCGGTGCTGCGGGTGGTGCATCGTTCTCATCGCGCTTCCCAATATGCGATGGATTGGGCGGTCAGGTTGCGAGACCTGCACTATGAAGAAGTGCGTATCGCCGCTCTGCTGCACGATATCGCGGAAATCCTGATGTGGTGTTTTGCGCCGGATGCGATGCTGGAAATCCGCGCCATCCAGCAGCAGGACAAATCCTTGCGCAGCCATCATGTCCAGCAGCAGGTATTGGGTTTCGGCCTGCTCGAATTGCAGAAAGAACTGGCGCTGCAGTGGGGGTTACCCAAGCTGCTGTTGAACCTGATGCACGATGCCAGCATGCATCAGCAACGCGAGCGCAATGTGGCATTGGCCATCAATCTGGCGCGCCACTCCGCCAACGGCTGGGACGATGCCGCGCTGCCGGATGATTACAAGGGCATCGGCGATCTGTTGCACATTCCGGCACAGGAGGCGATGGTGATGGTCGGAGCCGAAGCCGGTGTGGTGTGTGATCTCGCCAAACCGCATTGATCGCGCACGCGGCAATCGGCTGAAGTTCAATCTTCAGGCAGGCTTGGGGACCAACGGAGTTGTTGCGAATGAATGATTCGGGTTTATATGGGCAGTGTTTTGAATCCTGCTTAAACTGCGCGACGCAAAAATAATATGGATAGTTTTTATGACCAGCGATAAACACTTGTTGATGGCAGGAAAAATGGCTGATGAGCAGGTAATTCGGCGAACAACTGCGCTGGGTGCGGCCGGTTTTTTTCTGGTGTTCGCATTGCTCATCAGCGCGGCAAGTTATGTCTTGATCCTGAACAACACCGCGATCGATAAGGCCAACACGCAAGAAAATCTGACCAGTATCGGCCACCTGAAGACAGAACAGATTCAGGCCTACTTCGATGAACGCAAGAGGGACGGACTGAACTTTGCGAAATTGCTGGCGCGGGCAAAGACGCAACGTTGGCTGGCAAACCCATCTGCCGGTGTTCCCGAGGGGCTGCGGGAAACGCTTGATACGGTGCAGGCGGTTATTCAGTATGGCGGCGTGCTGGTGCTGGATGATCATGCTAGGGTGCGTTTTGGCAGCGGCCTTTTTCAGCGTTTGTCGGAACAGAGCCAGTCCCTCGCGTTAAGCGCGTTGCATAAAAAATCGATGCAGGTTTCGTCGATCTACTTCGGCGATCCGTCCGCGCCGGGCCAGCCGTTGCTGGACATCTTCGTTCCCATCGTGGATCCGGCGACGGCATCCGTCATCGGCGTGCTGTTGCTGCGCGACGATTTGCAGGGTTTTTTTGCGCAGCTACAGTCATGGCCGGTGAAAAGCAGGACGGCCGAATCCCTGCTGGTCACCAGGGACGGCAGCGATGTGCTGCTTCTCAATGAACCGCGCCACCAGAGGCATATTGCGCTCAAATTGCGCGTTCCATTAAGCGGTGATGCCCATACAGCCATTCGTGCCGCGCGCGGAGAAACCGGGATCGTGGAAGGCCTGGATTACCGCGGCAAGCAGGTGGTTGCCTATATTCAGCCGGTGCCCGACACGGCATGGGGCCTGGTTGTCAAGATCGATCAGGATGAGGCGATGGAGAATGTGCGGCGTCAGCAGTATGTCGCCTTGCTGGTCACCCTGCTGTTTATCTGGCTGGCCGGAATGATGATCCGGTTGTGGTGGAGCCGGCACGAAATCGAGTGGCTGGCGCATCAACAATTCAAGCGGGCAGCCGACACGCTGCGCGAAAGCGAGGAGCGGTTCCGCCAGGTAGTGGAAAATATCGACGAAGTGTTCTGGGTGTCAAATGTGACCAAAGATCATTGTTTATACGTCAGCCCGTCCTACCTGGCAGTTTTCGGCGAGCCCTGTGAGTCGCTATACGCATTTCCGCAAAGCTGGCTGGCGCTTGTTCATCCTGAAGACCGGGAACGGGTCCAGCTGGCGGCCACTACAAAGCAGGCTGCGGGCAGCTACGACGAGGAATATCGAATCATCCGGCCCGATGGGACAGTGCGCTGGATACTGGACCGGGCTTTCCCGGTGCTCAACGAGGCAGGCGAAGTTTATCGCATCGTCGGCGTAGCGAAGGACATCACCATACGCAAGACCGCCGAATTGAAAATTCAGTGGCTGACCCAGCTTTACGTCGTGTTGAACCAGTGCAAAGAGACGATCATGCACTGCACCAACGCGGATGAATTGTTCACGAAAGTTTGCCGCGATGTGGTTGAATTGGGCGCCGTGAAGATGGCGTGGGTCGGGCTGGTGGAGCAGCAGCAGATCAGGCCGGTTGCCTCATGGGGCGAGGGCAGGGAATATCTGGAGGATATCCGGATATCGACGGATGCCGGCGATGAGTTCGGTCGTGGCCCGATCGGAATCGCTCTCCGCGAGAACCGGCCCTACTGGTGTCAGGATTTTCAGCATGATCACGCCACCGCAGCGTGGCATGAGCGCGGTGCGCGTTTCGGTTGGGGAGCCTTGGCTGCGCTGCCGCTGCGGCAAAATGGTGTGGCCATCGGCACGATCACCGTGTACGCCGGCAAGGCCAACATCTTAGGTGAAGTCACTCGCAACCTGCTGGTGGAAATGGCGATGGATATCAGCTTCGCGCTGGACAAATTCGCCCTCGATGCGGTGCGTGTGCGAGCAGAGGAGGCGCGGGACAAGGCTCTGGTCGAACTGGAGCAGGCCAATGCCCATATCGAGGAAGAACGCGCGCGGTTGGCCGAACGGGTGATGGAACGCACGGCCCAACTGATCTATGCGAATCGAGCCAAGGATTCTTTCCTGGCCACGATGAGCCACGAGATCCGCACCCCGCTGGGCGGCCTGCTCGGCATGATGGAACTGCTCAGCCGGTCCAGGCTCGATGCCGAGCAACACGAGATGTTGCGGGCGGCACGGGGTTCCGGCAAGAACCTGTTGCGCATTGTCGACGACATTCTCGACTGGACGAAAATCGAGGCCGGGAAATTGGTATTGTCCCCGCAGACGGTAAGCATCCCGGCAATGCTCAGGGGCGTGGTGTCCACCTATGCGCAACTCTCCAGCGAGAAAGGCATCCAGTTGCGGTGGCAGGTAGACACAAAACTGAGTGCGGCACATCTGTTTGACCCGCTGCGGGTTTCCCAGATACTCAACAACTTCACCAGCAACGCGATCAAGTTCACCGAACAGGGCAGCGTCGAAATCAGTGCCGAACTGTTGGCTAGGCAGGACGGCCACGAACAGGTGCGCTTCCGCGTCAAGGATAGCGGGATCGGCATCGACAAGGTGCAACAGGAACGCCTGTTTCAGCACTACGAACAGGCCAGCGCCGACACGGCGCGCATGTACGGCGGCACCGGATTGGGGCTGTCGATCTGCCGCAAACTGGCCGACTTGATGGACGGAACCATCAGCGTGGACAGCACACCCGGGCGCGGCGCCACCTTCTGCTTCACGATCAGTTTGCCGGTTGCGAGCCCCGCGGCGCAACGGGACTTGCAGTTGCAGCAGGCCGGAGCAAAGCGCAGTTATGAGAAAGACATCAGGCCGCTGGCGGATGCCGGGCAGGTGTCCGTGCTGGCGGTGGATGACCAACCGGTGAACCGCATGCTGCTGAAACTACAGCTCGCATTGCTCGGGGTGCACGCCGAAGTGGCGGCGTCCGGCAGCGAGGCTCTGTCGCTGTGGCGGAACAGACACTTTGACCTGATTATCACCGACTGCCACATGCCGGAGATGGATGGCTACGAGCTGGCGCGCAGCATCCGCGACATGGGGCTGCATGATGCCCGGCCGCGTGTGGCTATCATCGCCTGGACCGCCAACGTGCTGGCCGAGGAAGAAGAGCGCTGCCTGGCTGCCGGCATAGACGATATGCTCACCAAGCCGACCGACCTGTCCGACCTGAGAGCGATGCTGTTAAAGTGGCTGATCAAGGCGGGCATCGCCGTGTCGCTGCCCGAAGCACCAACGCCAGAAGCGCCAACCATAGCTGCTGCGCAACACCCGTCTGTTGCGGATGCAGCGGTTGATTTCGGCATCCTGGAAAAAATTGCGAAGAGCCATGCTGGTCAGGTCGAGATGCTGCAGGAATTTTTGTTGCATAACCGCAACGACATCGCCAATCTGAATGCGGCACTGAAAGATGGTAATCCGGCAGCCGTGGCACGCTGCGCTCACCGCATCAAGGGTGCGTGCCGCATGGTGGGCGCGTTAAAGTTGGCGGACATTTGCGCGGCCATCGAGCAGGCGGCCAAGCAGGGGGACATGGATGGCGCGCGCAGAGAGACAAAGACCGCACTGGGTGAGGTCGTCGAGCAGCTTGAACAGGCCATCAGCAGATTCATCGGCGAACAGCATGCAAGTTGATACTCCGGGACAGACGATGAATGCGCGCTTGCAAAGTACGCTAAAGTTTCCTCCGGCGCTGCCGATATAAGTAAATAAGTGATCGTAGTGGGCCGTTCAGGCAGCGGCAGAAATTTTAACTGGCGGGAATCACCAAAATGCTTGCCATGTTATCAGCGAACAGTCAGCAGGCCGTTCCAAATGTGTTTTTAGGGGGACGAGGGATGAATATGAAGGCATTGCGCATCCTGGTGATCGAAGATCAAAACTTCCAGCGCAAGATGATAGTACACATGTTGCGTTCTCTGGGTGCCGGAGAGGTGTGCCAAGCAAGCAATGGCAGGCAGGCGCTTGATATGATGCAAGCGAAACACGCATTGCCATTCCATATTGTGTTGTGCGATCTGGACATGCCGGAAATGGACGGCATGGAATTTATCAGGCATTTGGCCAAGCTGTACCCGGCTGTCTCAGCCGTCATCATGAGCGGTATGGACTATGCGGTGATTGCCTCGGTGGAAAAAATGGCACGATCATATGGCGTCAAGCTGTTGGGAGCCATAGAGAAGCCGGCTTCCCTCAAGCAACTCGAAGAGATTCTGGAACTGCATCAGCAAATCGAAACAGAAGCCCAACGGCCAGCGGCTGCGTTGGCCAGTTTCACGCTTGAGGAAGTCTTGCATGCGCTTAGTGAAAATCAATTCGAGCCGTTCCTGCAGCCCAAGATAGGGATGGACACAGGCTCGATCATCGGAGCCGAGGCATTGGCGCGCTGGATACATCCCGAACATGGCGTGATCGCACCCGGCGCGTTTATTCCGCTGCTGGAGCGGAGCGGCAATATGAAAGGCCTCACTTTTATGATGCTGGAAAGAGCGGCCCATGCGCGCCGCATGTTGGACGAAAATGGCTATCCACTCATCGTGTCGGTCAATCTTTCGCTTTCCTCGCTGGCCGATACTACGCTGGCAGACAGTATCACGCGGGTGGTGAGAGATGCCGGAGTGGACCCGCACCACATCATCCTGGAAATTACCGAATCGGCAGCCATGAGCAGTGTCGCAGAGGCACTGGAAAATCTGGCCCGCTTGCGGATGCGCGGCTTCGGCCTGTCCATCGACGATTATGGCACCGGGTATTCCAGCATGCAGCAACTGACGCGAGTGCCGTTTACTGAACTCAAGATAGACAAGTCATTCGTGTCGGACAGCGCCAATAACAGTTCATTGCGTGTGATCGTCGAGTCGAGTGTCGATATGGCGCGCAAGCTGAACGTCAAGAGTGTTGCCGAAGGCGTGGAGGTGATGGAAGAGTGGGATATGTTGAAAGACATGGGTTGCGATGTGGTGCAAGGTTATTTCATTGCCAAGCCGATGGGCAGCGACGCGTTTCTTGATTTTTGTACCCGCCATATTCCTGTTGAATCGGCATGGTGATGCACCAAAAATAAATTTTCAAATCACCCTAAAGTTTTCCTGAATGCTGCCGATAATCAAAAACAGGAACGCGCTCCATGCCCCCTGCATGCGGCTGTTCCGTTTGCCCACCATCAGATTTTTAAGATGGTGCGGTGTGCAATGGTGATGCCTTTGTAGGCAAATCACCTACTTCATCCGTCCGTGCTCCTTACAAAAAATACCGCATTCTTCTGATTCTTTCTCCCCCGTCAAGCGCGCATCATGCAAGCGTCGAAACAAGACCTTTCTTAACCAGTTTTCGGGGACGCAAAATGAACACGATGCAATTGCAGGAAAGTATCCGGGATATCAACCTGAACTATTTGATGCTGGCACAGCAGATGATCAAGGAAAACAAGGCGGCGGCGATTTTCCGTCTGGGCATCAGCCGGGATCTGGTCGACATGCTGTCCAATCTGGCACCCACGCAGATCATCAAGATGTCGGCATCCAACATGCTGTTGTGCCGCTTTCGCTTTGATGAGCAGTTGCTGCTCAATATGGTGACCGACCACAACCAGGGCAGGTTGATGTCCAACGCGCATGCTGCGATCTTGATGTCGGCGCAACCCGTAGAAGAACTCGCCTGAAGGTGGCCGGAATGGCTTATAAAAGTGTGGTGGCTGAGGCGCAACAGGTTCGCATCGCAATTGATCTGATCAGGCTGGGCGCACGTTTGCAATTGTTGCAGGAAGAGACTGCCTTGAGCCGCGAACGACTGCTCAAGCTCTACAAGGAAATCAAGGGTGAGTCGCCCTCCAAAGGAATGTTGCCGTATTCCACGGACTGGTTCATCAGCTGGCAGCCGAACATTCATTCTTCACTGTTTATGGATATTTATCAGTTCATGGTGAAACATGCCGGCATCAGTGGCGTGGAGTCATTGATCACGGCCTATCATTTGTACCTGGATCAAATTCAGGGTATCGATGGCGGCGAACCGGTGTTGAGCATCACGCGCGCGTGGTCTTTGCTGCGCTTCTTTAATGCCGGCATGCTGCAGCTTATCCCGTGCGAGATCTGTGGCGGGCGTTTCGTCAGCCATGTGAACGATTTGAACGTTCACTATGTGTGCGGTATTTGCCATCCACCTGCACGTGCCGGAAAAACCAGAGCGGTAAAATTGGTGGCGAAAGTCGCATAAGGCACAATTGTCAGGAAATTATCCGGGACTTCTAAAGTGTCGGCTAATTTTGCCGTTATACACACAGTGGGCAAGTCTCGTGCAAAGCTTATCAAGCCAGCGTTCACACAATATGGATAACGGGGCGGGTGTCCTGGAATTCGGGCAGGAAGAATAAACGAGGGAGCTCGAGCATGTTAGTAATCGTCGGTTATGTGGTGGTAACAGCCTCGATATTCGGAGGCTTCGCGCTGGCTGGCGGTCATTTGGGAGCCCTGTTTCAGCCGGTCGAATTGCTGATGATAGGTGGCGGCGCGGGTGGCGCGTTCTTCGTCGGGAATAACATGAAGTCCATAAAAGCTACCCTAAAAGATTTGCCGAAGGTGCTGAAGGGTTCCAAATACAACAAAAATAGCTACATGGAGCTGATGGCGCTGCTCTACGAATTTCTCGGCAAAGTGCGCAAGGAAGGACTGATGTCCATCGAGGCTGATGTCGAGAGGCCAGAGGAAAGTCCGATCTTCGCCAAATACCCCAAGATACTGGCTGACCATCACGTGGTCGAATTCATGACCGATTACTTGCGCATTATGGTCAGCGGCAACCTGAATGCGATGGAAATCGAAAACCTGATGGATGTGGAAATCGAGACGCATCATCACGAGGCGATGATTTCCTCTCATGCGATTGCGAAGCTGGGTGACGGAATGCCGGCGTTCGGTATCGTCGCGGCGGTGATGGGCGTGGTGCACACGATGGAATCAGTGGGTGTTCCACCGGCCGAATTGGGCATGCTGATCGCGCACGCGCTGGTGGGAACCTTCTTGGGTATCTTGCTGGCCTACGGTTTCGTCGGCCCGCTGGCCGCGCTGCTGGAACAGAAAGCCGAGGAAGGGACAAAAATGCTTCAAACCATCAAGGTCACCCTGCTGGCGAATCTCAATGGCTATGCGCCGGCAATGGCCGTCGAGTTCGGACGCAAGGTACTGAACTCGGCGGAACGCCCGGGATTCCTCGAGCTTGAAGAGCATGTCAAACAAAAACGCTAAGCCGGGAACGGGTTCGTGCATTGCTTCGTTGTTACTCAATCCTTAATCCGCAATTCCCGCTCCTGAACACTGATCATGACTGACAACAAAAAACCCATCGTCATTAAACGCATCAAGAAGGTGGTGGGCGGCCATCATGGCGGCGCGTGGAAGATCGCTTATGCCGACTTCGTCACGGCGATGATGGCGTTTTTTCTGTTGATGTGGCTGCTGGGTTCGACGACCAAAGGCGACCTGAAAGGTATTTCGGAATACTTCAAGACCCCGCTTAAGGTTGCCTTGACCGGCGGCTCCGGCAGTGGCGACAGTTCAAGCATTCTCAAGGGTGGCGGGCAAGACCTCACTCGCAGCGAAGGTCAGGTGAAGCAAGGCGAACTGCCCACAGAAAAAAAAATCGTCAACCTGAAGGCGGCTCAACAAGAATTTCTGCGGAAAGAACGCGAGAAGGAAATAGAAAAACTCAGGGAGCTGAAGGCCAACATCGAGAAAGCGATCGAAAACAATCTCAATTTGCTGAAATTCAAGAATCAGATATTGCTAGACATTACCACCGAGGGGCTGCGCATCCAGATCGTCGACGAGCAGAACCGTCCGATGTTCCAGAGCGGGCGAGCCAAACTCGAGCCCTATACCAAGGAAATTCTGCATGAGCTTGGCAAAATGCTGAATGACGTACCCAACAAGGTAAGTCTTTCCGGGCATACCGATGCGGCTGCCTATGGCGGCGGCAGCAAGGGATACAGCAATTGGGAATTGTCGGCAGACCGTGCCAACGCGTCGCGCCGGGAATTGATATTGGGTGGCATGGCAGAAGAGAAGATCGTGCGCGTGGTGGGATTGTCGTCTGCTGTGCTGTTCAACAAGGACGATCCACTGAGTCCGGTCAATCGGCGCATCAGCCTGATCGTGATGAACAGGAAGGCGGAAGAGGCGGCCAGCCATGACGGGGGTACGGTCGGTATCGATGCCGAAGGTGATGGCGCAGAGATGAAAGACGCGATCAAGGAAGGCATAGGCGCATTGCCTGCCCCACCCGTTGCTCCAGTCGTACCCGGAGTGGCCGGTCCCGTGGCTCCGACCGCAACCGCTCCCGCACCTCAATAAATCACCATTAACAAGCAGTGGTGAATTCCAATCCCGCAAATTGGCGGGCTTTTTATTCCCTGTTCCCCTAAAGAAAATCGATTTGTTGCCGTTAGAGTGACACGTACTGTTGTTTCGCCCAACTAACAAAACACTCAAGGTAGCTGAAAAATGAATAACTGGTGGAACAGGCTTTCCCTGAAAAACAAGTTGCAGGTTCCGATCCAGTTGCTGTTGCTGGTGGTGATGATATGCCTGCAACGTGTGGCTCTCGACAAATTCGAAAGTCATGTAATCGACGAAGCGAAGCAAAAAGCCGTGGTTTCTGCCGATGGCTTGCTCAACGGACTCAATATGATGATGGTGGGAGGCATTATCAGCGATCCCGATCTGCGCGCCCTGGCGGTCAGGAAAATGGCGGCATCCGACAAGGTACTGGAGTTGCGCGTCATTCGCGCCAAGCAGGTGCAGGATCAGTTCGGCCCGGGATTGCCGTCGGAACAAGCGGTCGACGACATGGACCGTGATGCGATCAAAACCAAACAAATACAGAGTGCACTGCTGCAGCGCGACGGCAAGGACGCATTGCGCGTGGTGGTTCCCTTCATCGAGAGCACGAACTTCCGCGGCACCAATTGTCTGCAATGTCACAACGTGGAGGTGGGGTCGTCCAACGGCGCGGGAAGTATTACGCTCGACTTGTCGGATGAATACGCCTTGCTGCATAAAACCAACGTGGTGTTGTGGGGCGTGCAGTTGGCAGTGCAAGTCATTTTGTATTTCCTGATCGGCTGGTTGATCAATCGGATCATTCGCCCGACGCGGGAATTGCAAGAAGTGATGCAGGCGATGCAAGTCGATGGCGACCTGTCCAAACGAGTGGCGGTGCGCAGCCAGGACGAGATCGGCAAGACATCCGAAGCGTTCAACGATCTGGTCAACAGCTTCCAGACTATCGTCAGCCAAGTGGAAGGACATGCCAGCCAGGTGGAGGGTGCAGCCCATGCGCTATCACAGGACGTCACAGAAATGTCGCAAAGCGCACAACAACAGAGCGTAGCTGCCGATACTGCCGCCAGGTCGGTGGAGCAGGTCAGTTCCCGTTTCGCCAAAGTGGCCGAAGAGGCTGATCAGGTGAGAAATTTATCCAACCAAAGCCTGGCATGCGCCAATAAGGGACAAGAAAGCCTGACAGAGATGATGCAGGAACTCGAGAGCGTCGAGCGTGCGGTGAACGAGATTGCAGCCTCGGTCAGTGATTTCGTGCGCAACACCCAGAACATCACCAGCATGACCCAGCAAGTGCGCGACATCGCCGAACAGACCAATCTGCTGGCCTTGAATGCCGCGATTGAAGCGGCGCGGGCCGGCGAGCAGGGACGAGGTTTCGCGGTGGTGGCGGATGAAGTGCGCAAGCTGGCGGAAAAATCCGCCATGTCAGCCACTCAGATCGATAAAGTGACCCAATCGCTCGGGGAACAATCCGGGCAAGTGGAAAAGACCGTGCAGCGCGGCATGAATGCCTTGCAAAGCAGCCAGACACGAATCCGCGAGGTATCTGCCGTTTTGATCGAATCCAATGCATCGGTGGGCGGGGTGAATAGCGGACTGGAAGAAATTGCCGGTTCGATCAATACACAGCGTGATGCCAGTCAGCAGATCGCCGGTAACGTGGAACGTATCGCCAAGACGGCGAGCCAGAGCAACGAGGTAATCGCGCGCACGGCACTGGCGGTGAAGAGTATGGAGCAGCTTTCAGATGATCTGGCCAAAACGGTGGGGCGGTTCAAGGTTTAGTGAGTGAGAGGTGGGTGGTATCCCTAATGTTGAATGGGGGTAGGGTTAAGGTTCAGAGTTCAAATTTTTGTGGGGGCGGCAATGTTAAATGATATAAAAATCGGCACCAGATTGACGGCATTACTAACCATGCTGCTGGCGATGTTGCTTCTGGCAGGTGGCATGGGTATTTACATGTTGGCGGATGCCAATAGCAAGATGGAATCCTTGTACAAGGATCACTTGATTGGCGTGGATGCAATCCACCGAGTCGATACGCTTAACATGAAGATACGCACAGATCTTGCAGGTGCCTATGTCACCCCGGAAGCTGCGGACAAGAAGCTGGCTGATATTGAGGGCGATATTGACGAAATAGGAAAAGACTGGGATGTCTTTATGGCCACGCACGCTAATCCGGAGCAGGTGGAGTTGACCAACAAGGTGGTCGCTGCGAGAAAAAAATACCGTGAAGAGGCGGTCGCACCTGCTATCTCGGCGATAAAGAGCGGCGACATGGCGCAACTGAAAAAAATAATCGTCCGGGATGTTCGTCCCTTGTATGAGGGATTGAGTGCAGCAATCAGCGCATTGCTTGAAGCAGAGTTCAAGGATAGCAAAAAAACCTTTGATGACTCTGCGGCTTCTTACCACACTTTCCGTGGTGTACTGATAGCCATGATAGGTTGCGGAGCACTACTGTCAGTGCTGCTGGGATTATCGATCATCCGTGGTATCAATCGTTCTGTAACCGAGCTGCGCGGCGCGATGGTTAAGATGTCGGCGGATGGCGATCTAAGTGCTCGCGCCAGGGTGTATAGCCAGGATGAGATCGGCCAGTCGGCGACCGCGTTCAACGGGCTGATCGAAGGCTTCGCCAATATTATCCGGAAGGTGTTGGCGAATGCCGATACCGTGTCAAGCACGGCGGCGCAATTGTCGGCCTCATCGTTGCAGATCGCGCAAGGTTCGCAGGCGCAAAGCGAGGCGGCGGCTTCCACCGCAGCCGCTGTGGAGCAGATAACGGTCAGCATCAGTTCGGTGGCGGCGAATACAGCTTGATGTGCGCAAATTATCCGAGCAGAGTCTGCAGCAAACCGTAGAAGGCAATCAGAATGTAACGGCGATGATCGCCGAGATCGGCCATGTGGAACAGGCCGTCAACCAGATCGCCGGATCGGTCAAGGAGTTCGTCGACAGCACCCGCGCGATCACTGGCATGACCCAGCAGGTCAAGGACATCGCCGACCAGACCAACCTGCTGGCGCTGAATGCGGCGATCGAGGCGGCGCGTGCCGGCGAGCAGGGGCGCGGCTTCGCGGTGGTGGCGGACGAGGTGCGCAAGCTGGCGGAAAAATCCGCAAGGTCGGCCAGCGAGATCGACAAGGTGACCAGCTCGTTGAACCATAAGTCCGGCGAAGTCGATGCGGTGGTGCAAGCCGGATTGCGCTCGCTGCAAACGACGCAACAACAGGTTGGGCGTGTTGCCGCGGTGCTGACCGAAGCGGGCGAGGCGGTCGCGCAATCCAGCAAGGGGGTGAACGACATCGCCTCGTCGGTGGGCGAGCAAAGTATCGCCAGCACCGAGATCGCGCGCAACGTCGAGAAAATCGCGCAGATGTCGGAAGAGAACCATGCGGCGGTGGAATCCAATACCCAGGACATCGTGCGTCTGGAGCAATTGGCGAAAGAATTGCAGTCGGCAGTAAGTCGATTCAAGGTGTAAAGGGAAGTGTGGTCAGCGAGTTGGCACGATGTGCCTGAGCGGGAAGTGCAGTATTCCCACTTGTTGCTCACCACTACCCATAAAAGGAGAAATTGATGTCTGACCTGTTAAAGAACATCGATGCCCGCACCAAGCTGGCGGGAACCAACAAGCTCGAGATCCTGATGTTTTCGCTGGGCAAGGACAACCGCACCGGCCGCGAGGAGACCTTCGGCATCAACGTGTTCAAGGTGCGCGAGGTGATGCGCATCCCGGCGATTACGCGCGCTCCGGAAATGCCGGCTTCGGTGGAAGGGATGGTGAGCTTGCGCGGCGCGCTGGTGCCGGTGATAGATTTGGCCAAATACATACGCATCGAGACCGATTGCAAGCCTGAGATCATGATCGTGACCGAATACAACGGCCACACACAGGGATTCCTGGTCAGGGCGGTCGATAACATCCTTCGTCTGGACTGGGCGTCGATGCGCGTGCCTCCCGCAATGCTGGTTGCGGAGATGGGCGGCCTGGTGACGGCGGTCACGGAATTGCATGACCAGCGACTGGTGATGATGATAGACGTGGAAAAAGTATTGTCCGAGACCACCTGTTTCGATAGCGATGAGTTGATCATCAACAATGTGAAACCGCTGGGCAAGGACAGGACGGTTTTCTTCGCCGATGATTCCTCGGTGGCGCGCAACCAGATCACACGGACACTGGATGCGATGCAGGTCAAACACATTTCGGCGATCAACGGCAGGCAGGCCTGGGTCGAACTGGCCAAGATGGCCGACTACGCGGATGCGACGCACACGCCGCTGAAAGAAATGTTTCAGGTGATTCTCACCGATGTGGAAATGCCCGAGATGGACGGTTATATGCTGACGCGCAAGATCAAGTCGGACAAGCGTTTCGCCGGCATCCCGGTGTTGATGCATTCGTCACTTTCCAGCTCGTCCAATCAGCAACTGGGCAAGACAGTCGGCGTGGATGAATATGTGCCCAAGTTCGAGCCGCAAAAATTGGCGCAGATTTTGGCGCGGCTGTTGGGGTAACAGACAGTTAAGTGCAGACGTTAGTCATGAGTCGTAAATTAAATCCCACGGCGACTAACGACTTGCAACGGAATTAGGAGAAAAACATGAGTTACTCGGATGATGGATTGGGCATTGACCAGGATGGAATGTTGGATCAGATCGATGCGCGTACCAATCTGGCGGGCTCCAACAAAATGGAGATACTGCTGTTCAGTCTGGGCAGCGGGGAGAAATTCGGCATCAACGTGTTCAAGATCAAGGAAGTCTGCACGGCCGGGAAAATCACCCGCACACCGAACATGCCTGCCGGTGTCGATGGCATTGTCAGCTTGCGCGGACATGTGATGCCGGTGCTGAACCTGGCGAATTTCATGGGGATATCCCCGGTTGAAAAACATCAGACCATGATGGTGGCGGAATTCAATAACCACATCATGGGTTTTCTGGTGCATGGGGTTGACCGCATCATCCGTGTCGATTGGGACAAGGTGCGCGCCACCGACGGCATGCTTTCCGACAAGGGCGCGTTGATCACAGCAATCACCGAATTGCCGGATGGCACGCTGATTTCGATCCTTGATGTGGAGCAGATACTGGCAAATGCGTTTGGCGAAGCTGTAGTGGGTAACGTCGAGCGTGTGGAGTCCGAGCGCGAACTGTGCATCTTCTTTGCCGACGATTCGATGGTCGCGCGCAGGAAGATTGCCGAGGTGCTCGACAAGATGGGTGTCAAGCACATTCAGGCGACCAATGGCCACGAGGCCTGGGACAGGCTCCGTGCCATGGCGGATACGGCGCAGAGTGCGGGCGCGAATCTGTGCGACCAGATCCAGGTGATCTTGACGGATGCGGAGATGCCGGAAATGGACGGCTATGTTCTGACGCAGCACATCAAGTCGGATCACCGTTTCGACGGTATCCCGGTGGTGATGCATTCGTCGCTTTCTTCGGAAGCGAACCGGGCGATGGGCAGACGTGTCGGCGTGGATTATTACGTGCCGAAATTCGATTCGATCGTGTTGTCGTCTACGTTGCGTCCGCTGCTTACGTAACCCCATCCCGGCATTCCTTTGGCAGGGGATGAAACGGTGAGATGGAGAGAATGCAAGGAATATCCTCTCCTGACAAGGGGAGGTCTGGAGGGGTTTAAGGAGAGTGCCATGGGTATAGAAAATACAAGATTTCTGGTGGTGGATGATTTTTCGACGATGCGCCGCATTGTGCGCAATCTGCTTAAAGAGTTGGGCTTTGCCAATGTTCAGGAAGCAGAGGATGGTGTGGAAGCATTGGCCAAGTTGAGAGCCGACACCTTTGATTTCGTGGTGTCAGACTGGAACATGCCCAACATGACGGGCATCGAATTGCTGCAAAACATCCGCGCCGATGCCAAGCTAAAACATTTGCCGTTATTGATGGTGACGGCAGAGGCGAAAAAGGAAAACATCATTATGGCAGCACAGGCAGGGGCTTCCGGCTATGTGGTTAAACCGTTCACCGCCGCAACGCTGGATGAGAAGCTGAAGAAAATCTTTCAAAACATGAATAAGTGAGAACTGCCATGTCTACACAACTCGCATCACAAGACAATGAAGACCTGGAAGCCCTGTTCGACAGCATCATTGCCGCGAATAATGCCGGGGAAACTAGTGTCCCCGCTACCCCTGCGGCCAGTACGGGCGACGTTGACCCCGGCAAAGTGATCAATCATATCGGACACATGGCGAGAACGTTGCATGAAGCGTTGCGCGAGTTAGGACTGAACAAGGAGATCGAAAAGGCCACCTCCAACATCCCCGATGCGCGCGACCGTTTGAACTATGTGGCGACTTTGACGCAAAAGGCCGCCGAGCGAGTGCTGAATGCCACCGAAGCGGCGCAACCGGTGCTAGAAAAAATGGAAGTCGAAGCGCAGCGCCTGTCCAAACAGTGGGAATTGTTGTTCGAGAGAAAACTCAATGTGGAGAAGTTCAAAACACTGGTGACGCAGACACATGCGTTCTTGTATGACGTGCCCAAGCAGACCAGGGTGACCAATGCCTATCTGACGGAAATCATGATGGCGCAGGACTTTCAGGACCTGACCGGGCAGGTCATCAAGAAGATCATCACGCTGACGCAAGTGATGGAGCAGCAGCTGTTGACGCTGCTGGTGGAGAACGCCGCGCCGTCCGTCAAGGCCGATCTGCAAACCGGCTTGTTGAACGGCCCTGTCATTGACGCGCAGGGACGTACCGATGTCGTGACCAGCCAGGATCAGGTGGACGATCTGCTGGAAAGTTTGGGGTTTTAACTGTGACACTTATTGACAGCAGATCGGCCACATCTGGTGCAACTACTGGCCATTCGACCAAACCCGCAAGCGGGCAAGTCGCTGGTTATCCCGCACCAGACGGCTTCGCCGCACCTTGCCGGAATGGCTATCTGCTGGAAAGTTTGGAATTTTGACAGGGATGAGGAATGTGGATTGATGATTGAGGCAAGCCCGCCAGACCGTTTTTTGCCCGCTCCTCTATCCCCGCTCCTCAATCCCAATAGGAGAAAAAAATGAACGACTTTGCAGGCATGGAAGAATTACTGAGCGACTTCTTGCAGGAAGCAGGCGAAATGTTGTCCGACGTGGACAGCAAGCTGATCGATCTTGAGAAATCTCCCAATGATCGCAAGCTGCTCAATGATATTTTTCGCGGCTTTCACACCATCAAGGGAGGGGCCGGCTTCCTCAATGCGGGCGAATTGGTGACCTTGTGCCATTTGACCGAGAACCTGTTCGACAAGCTTCGCAATGGCGACTTGTCGCTGACGGCAGAGATCATGGATGTGATTTTTGCGGCGACCGGTGAGGTGGGCAAGATGTTCGGAGCACTGTCGCAAAGTCAGCAGCCTGTTGCCGCACCCGCTGAGATGCTGGATAACTTGAAAGCGGCGTTGAGCGGCAAACCCGTGACGAGGAACGGGAGCAACCAGGCTGTGCAAACGGCTGGTTCCGCCATCACCAGTGACTTGGCGAGTGAAGCTGGCTCGCTTGGTCATATGGCTGGCAGCTCTGCCGGTAACGTGACGGATGCCGGCTGGGACGCGTTGTACAGCGCGCTGACCGGAACGGACATCGCAGCGAAAGTGGGCGTAACCCGCGATCCTGAAATGATCGCGCGAGCAGTGTCGGAAGAAGAATCCAGCCAAAAGGTGTTTGGACGGCGCGCCGACGATGTGCCGGGCAGTACCGTCGGGCGGCGTGCGGGTGATGTGCCCGCAAAAGAAACCAAAGAAACCACGATACGGGTGGACACGGTTCGTCTCGATCAGGTGCTGAATCTTTCCGGTGAAATCGGGCTGACCAAGAACCGCCTGACCCACTTGCGTTCAGACATCATGCAGGGCCGTCACGATGCAGATACCTTGCGCGAGCTCGACCAGTCCGTCAGCCAGCTTGATATGCTGGTGGTGAACCTGCAGAACGCGGTGATGAAGACCCGCATGCAACCGATCGGTCGCCTGTTCAATAAATACCCGCGCCTGGCGCGTGATCTGGCGCGGTCGTTGGGCAAGGATGTTGAGCTGGTGTTGTCCGGTGAAGAAACCGAGATGGACAAGACCATGATCGAAGACCTGAACGACCCGCTGGTGCACCTGGTGCGCAATGCGGTCGATCATGGCGTCGAAACGGTCGAAGGACGCGTCGCCGCGGGAAAGCCGGAAAAGAGCCAGGTCGAATTGAGCGCGCGTCAGGAGGGCGATCACATCCTGATCACGATCGCCGATGACGGGCGCGGCATGCGCCCCGAAGTGATCCGCAACAAGGCGGTCGAAAAAGGCCTGATCACCAGCGAGATCGCCAACACGCTCGATGAAAACCAATGCCTGGAACTGATCCTGCTGCCGGGTTTCTCGACCAAGGACGAAATCTCCAGCGTGTCCGGACGCGGTGTCGGCATGGATGTGGTGAAGACCAATATCCAGAAGCTAAACGGCACGATCAACATTCATTCGGAACCAGGCCAGGGCAGCGTGATCACGATTTTGTTGCCGCTCACGCTGGCGATCCTCCCGGTGCTGATACTGCGTTTGGGCGCCCAGTCCTTTGCAGTGCCGCTGTCTATGGTGCGCGAAATCCTGTCGGTCACGCCGGAGCAATTGCAACAGGTATCAGGCCGCGCCACGATGGTGGTGCGCGGCGAAGTGTTGCCGGTGCTGCCGCTGGCGCAATTGATCGGTTGGAACGAAAGCGACAAGGCACCGGAGGTGGGCGTGCTGATGCAGGTCGGCAACAACAGTTTCATCCTGTCCGCCGACGGTTTCGCCGGGCACGACGATGTGGTGATCAAGTCGCTTGATACTTTCAGGCCCAAGGGCGTCGCGGGCGTGACGATGTCAAGCGAAGGCGACATCGTGCTGATCCTGGATATCAAGGAATTGCTCAGCGATGTGAAGGGACGTTGACCCGGGCCTGAATCGGGATCTCTTTTTCAAGCCAATAGTAAAGGCGTAAAAAGGCAGCAGGTTCATGAATCGCATTTGATAAATGCGGTGAATGTTGGATGGGGCGCAAGTCCCACAAGTGTGGTGCAGTTTTTATATTTTAACACCGGCATACAGCCGGAGCAGTTAACTTCAGGAGAAAAATTAATGAAAAATACAATTGTGCTGGTGTCCATTCTCGCCGTATGTTTTTCGGCTTCCGCTTTTGCGCAGGAAAAATTCGCGACCAAAAAGGAAGCTGAAGCAATGGTAGTCAAAACAGTGGCGGCTTTGAAAGCAAATCAAGCAAAGACGCTTGAAGAAATTACAGCCAAGGATCCGAAATACATCGACCGCGATCTCTATGCAGTCGTCTACGACATGTCGGGCAAGGTGCTGGCCCACGGTGCAAACAGCAAGATGGTCGGCAAGGACCTGATCGATCTGAAGGATCCGGACGGCAAGGAATTCGTCAAGGAACGTGTGGAATTAGCCAACAGCAAAGGCAAGTTCTGGCAGGAATATAAATTCACCGACCCGGAAACCAGGAGGATGCTGCCGAAAGAAGCCTATTGCGAAAAGGCTGGCAATGCAGTGGTCTGCGCTGGCGTCTACAAGCGCTAAGCTTATTGAGGTTTTCATATTTGATGACAGTGACGCATCTTTCGGAATGCGGTAAGGGGAAATTAAAAAACCGGCGCGTCATTCCCGCGAATTCGGGGAATCCGGAGTGCCCCGTCATTGCAACAAGGCTTCAGCTGCGGGCGAAGCGCGGCAGAGACGAAGCCGACGCGGCAATCCAGATGGTTTAAAAAATGCATCTTGGTCTTGCTGGATTGCTTCACTTCGTTCGCAATGACGGCAAGGGTGTCGTGAATTATGGAAGCATCAATAAGCCGGCAAGGCTGGTGGCCGGTGGGGACTTGGTTTTATGCCGAGCCACTTACAATATGTATGGGGTGAATGATGAATATTCTGAACAAGATACTGGTTGCACCTGCAGCGGCGGTTGCATGCATGTTGCTGCTCGGTGGCTTTGGCTATTACGCACTCAACAAATCGAATAACGCGCTGAACGACCTTTACAAGGTCCGTGAACAGCATAATTTGGTGGCCAACGATATAAAGACAACAGTATATGGTGTACAGGCAAATATTTATCGGGTTATCACCTGGTCTGCCAATTACGATGCATCCAAGATGGACTCGATCATCAAGGAGCAGCTTAAATTATTGACCGACAATTCGTCATCATTCGACGACTTTCTGAAACAGCCGAATCTGACAGAACAAGAACTTGCGATCGGCGGGAAACTGGCCAAGTCACTGGTCAAGTACCACAAGGATATCGCCCAGGCGATGGACCTCGCCAGTGTCGACATCAGCACCGGTCTTTCCGCAATGCAAACTGCAGATACTACGTTTCTGGCGTTGGGCAAGGATGTAGATGAATTCCGAACATTGGAGTCCGAGCTGAGCAGAGTCAGTTACGAAGCCGCCGCGGCCGCCTATATACGCACACTGGTTATAGCAGCGATCCTGGTCATCGTGGCCATAGTGGTTTCAATACTGATCGGCTTGTATATCGCGCGCGGCATTGCCCTGCCGGTGTCAAATGCCATCAATATCGCCGACAGGATTGCCGGCGGTGATTTAAAAAACTCAATTCATCCCGAAGGAAGTGACGAAATCGCGCACCTGATGGAAGCACTGAAAAAAATGCAGGATAGTTTGCGCGACATGATCCATCATATTGACATGACTGCCAACCAGGTAGGTGCTTCGGCTGTCGAATTGACCGGATTCGCTGGCAACATCAGCAACAGCTTAAACGTGTCCAGCGAAGCAGTGACGAGCACGGCTGCGGCAGTCGAGGAAATGACCGTAAGTATCGGACAGGTTTCTAAAGGTGCCGAGACTGCACGTCTAATCGCGCAGCGTACTTCGAACATTGCACAACAAGGCCGCGACCGGCTACGCAGCGCTTCAGACGAGATCGGTAAAATCGCCGGAGCAGTCGAGGGTTCCTCGCTGGTTATGGATAACCTGCAATCGAGCTCACAGCAGATCGGTAATATTGCCAATGTCATTCGCGGCATAGCCGATCAGACCAACCTTTTGGCGCTCAACGCGGCTATCGAAGCCGCCCGGGCCGGAGAACAAGGACGCGGTTTTGCCGTGGTCGCCGATGAGGTGCGCAAGCTTGCCGAAAAGGCAGGGAGTGCCACCAATGAAATCAAGACAATGATCGAAACGATACAGACCCAGACCGATCAGGCAGCTGTCAAAATGCGGGAGGCAAGCGGGCTCGCTCTGGCTGGAGTGCAAGTGATACAGGAATTGCAAACGCCACTGGAAGAACTGCATCATGGCGCAGTCGACTCGCTTGCGAGCCTTGTCGATCTTGCCGTGGCGACCAAGGAACAGACTCTCACAAGCACGCAGATAGCTCAAAACATCGAGCGCATTGCCCAGATGAGTGAATCCAACAGCAATGCCGCGCAGCAAAGCACCAATGCAGCACGATCTCTGGAGGCGCTTTCCAAGGATTTGCTTACTGTAGTTAACCGCTTCCAGAGCTCATGATGGTCGGGGATTGTGGCAGCCTGTGAAGTGTCGGCGGTTGGGAATCCGTTATATGGTCAGGATAAGCCCATCGATCATGCCTGAACTTTACGGATGAATGCAATGAATAACCGCGAGTTCCATTTCACCACGCAAGACTTTCATCTGGTCAGCAAGCTGATCTACCGACACGCGGGAATTTCTCTCAGCGAGAGCAAGCAAGAGTTGGTATATAGCAGACTGACACAGCGGCTGCGTGCCACCGGCATCAAAACGTTTGGCGAATATCTGGATCGTTTGCAGCGCGGTGACGGGGCGGAATGGGAAGCCTTCACCAATGCTTTGACGACCAACCTGACCTCGTTCTTCCGCGAGGCACATCATTTTCCGGTATTGGCCGAACATCTGCGCAAGCTGGATCAGGCGAGGCCCGTCGTGTTGTGGTGTTCCGCCAGTTCCACCGGCGAAGAAGCTTATTCCATGGCGATGACGGCGGTGGAAACGTTTGGCGGATTTTCCAATCCGGTTAGAATCATCGCTTCCGATCTTGATAGCAGCGTGTTGCAAGCCGCGCGAACCGGCCGCTACAAACTGGAGTCGGTTAGCAAAATATCCACACCGCAAATCGACAGGTTTTTTTTGCGCGGTGCGGGCGAGGAGGCGGGCTTCGTGCAAGTGCGCACGGAATTGAAAAAAATGATCAGCTTCCAGCGCATCAATCTGCTTGATACCACCTGGCCGATACACGAGCCGCTCGATGCGATTTTTTGCCGCAATGTGATGATCTACTTCGATAAGGAAACCCAGCTGAGTATCCTGAAAAAGTTTGCGCCATTGCTGCGTAGCGATGGCTTGCTGTTTGCCGGGCACGCCGAGAATTTTTACCACGCCGATGCCTACTTCAAATTGCGCGGACATACCGTGTACGAGCTGGCTGAAAAGTTAAAGGCGACACGGGTGTGAACAACAAGGCAAGCTTGCTGCCATCCGGTCAGCGCATCATCGTGGTAGGCTCTTCAACGGGCGGGGCGGAGGCACTTAAGGTGTTTTTGTCGGGCATGCCTAGCGATGCACCATCCATTCTGATTGCCCAGCACATGCCGGAATTGTTCATGCAGTCATTCGCCCAGCGTTTGGATGGCTTGTGCAGGATGCGGGTGAAACAGGCCGAGCACCACGAAATCATTCAAGCGGGTAATGTCTACCTTGCCCCCGGCCACTCCCACTTGCTGCTGGAGCGCAGCGGAGCAGGATATCAAACGGTGCTGAGTAAAGAGCCGCCGGTGAATCGCCACCGTCCTTCGGTGGAGGTGCTGTTCCGTTCCGCAGCCCGATATGCCGGAACGAATGCCGTCGGCGTGATGTTGACCGGCATGGGGAAGGACGGCGCGACGGCAATGCTGGAAATGCACAGCGCGGGCGCTTATAACTTTGCGCAAGACGAAGCCAGTTGCGTGGTGTTTGGTATGCCGCGCGCCGCCCTTGAAATGGGCGCGGTGGATGAGGTCGTGCCATTGGAGAAAATGGCGGCTCGCGTGCTTGCGAGCATCGGAGTTTTGCACAAATAACCAGCCAAACCGCATGCTATTCACCCGATTAAACTTTCCGCAGTTGTCGATAATTGCCATGACCCGAGGAGTCCATCATGGCAGAAGACAGCGATCTAGAGAAAACCGAACAGCCTTCACAACGGCGACTTGACCAGGCCAGAGAAAAAGGCCAGGTCGCCCGTTCGCGCGAGCTATCCACGTTCGCCATATTGCTGGCGGGCGGCGGCACGCTGTGGTTCATGGGCTCGTCACTCACCCAGCAGATGCTAAAGCTGTTGCGCGATGGCTTGACGCTGAACCAGGAGATGGCCTTCCATCCGGAACTGATGATGCCGCGTTTGTATGATTTGTCGCTGGGAACCATGCTGGCATTCCTCCCGTTGTTGCTGGTGATGCTGCTGACGGCGGCATTTTCTCCGCTGCTGCTGAACGGCTGGCTGTTCAGCGTCCAATCCCTGCAGCCGCAATTTTCCCGTCTCAATCCGCTGTCGGGCATCGAGCGGATGTTTTCTGTGCATTCCCTGATCGAGCTCGCCAAGGCAGTGGCGAAATCAGTGGTGGTGGGCGGCGTGGCGGCATGGGTGATTTGGCATAACAAGGACGCGGTGATGGCGCTCGGTAACCAGTCGCTGAGCGCGGCCATCCCGCAGGTGGGACATCTTATCGGCGCGAGCTTCATGGCGGTGGTCGGCGCGATGCTGTTGATCGTGTTGGTGGATGTCCCCTTTCAGCTATGGGAGCACAACAAGAAGCTGATGATGACCAAGGAGGAGGTGCGTCAGGATGCCAAGGAAACCGAAGGCGATCCGATGGTCAAGGGACGCATTCGCAACTTGCAGCGCGAGGCCGCGCGCCGGCGCATGATGGCCGCGATCCCGACTGCAGATGTGGTTGTGACCAACCCGACGCATTACGCCGTGGCACTGAAGTACAGCGATAAGGGATCGCGCGCGCCGGTGGTGGTGGCCAAGGGTTCGGATTTGCTGGCGTTGCGCATCCGCGAGATCGCCCAGGAGAACCATGTGCCGATCCTGGAAGCCCCGCCGCTGGCGCGCGCGCTGCACAAACATACAGATCTGGGCGAGTCCATCCCGGAAGCGCTGTATACCGCTGTTGCCGAAGTGCTGGCCTATGTTTATCAATTGAAGCGCTACCAGACCCAAGGTGGCGCTCGCCCGCAGGAACCCCATGAATTGCCCGTGCCCGCAGCGCTCGATCCGGCGGTGCAA
Source organism: Candidatus Gallionella acididurans (assembly GCA_001577345.1). Classification (GTDB taxonomy): domain Bacteria; phylum Pseudomonadota; class Gammaproteobacteria; order Burkholderiales; family Gallionellaceae; genus Gallionella; species Gallionella acididurans. Next base: position 50,627 of record LSLI01000002.1, on the reverse strand, counting down.
GCTGTCCAGATTTGAACCGTGTGATATTGCGCTCCTTGAGATCATCACGATTTTGACGCAACGCGGACCATGGCGGACTGGTTCATGGAATCTCAAACAAATAGCCGCATAAATCCCTCTCTATTTCTTCCATTGATTTAGCGCGCGCCATGGATAATACACATCGACCATAAGAGGTTTTTATGGCACTCCAAGCAAGGCGAATGTCGAGAGGCGTGTATGAATAATTTGCTGCAAACTTTGAACAACGGACTGATGAGCGGCGGTGTGCGCCAGCTGGAATCGGGAGAATTGATCGGGGTGCGCGGCTTGGCGACTGCAACTGGAAATCGATCATGAACCTGATGATCATTCAGGGTTTTATACAACGCGCCGCCAACCTGCGCAGCCTGGCCGGTCCGGTGTTGATTGTGATGATCCTGGCGATGATGGTGCTGCCGTTGCCGCCGTTTCTGCTGGATATCCTGTTCACCTTCAATATCGCGGTCGCCGTGATGGTGTTGCTGGTCAGCATGAATACCACCAAAGCGCTCGAGTTTGCCGCTTTTCCAACCATTTTGCTGATTACCACGTTGCTGCGTCTGTCGCTAAACGTCGCCTCGACCCGTATTGTGCTGCTGGAAGGGCACACCGGCCCGGATGCAGCGGGCAAGGTGATCGAATCGTTCGGCCATTTTCTGGTCGGTGGCAACTATGCGGTCGGTATCGTGGTATTCGCGATCCTGGTGGTGATCAACTTCGTGGTCATCACCAAAGGCGCGGGCCGCATCGCCGAAGTCGGCGCGCGTTTCACATTGGATGCGATGCCGGGCAAGCAGATGGCGATCGACGCCGACCTGAATGCCGGATTGATCGGTGAAGATGTCGCGCGCCAGCGTCGCGCCGAAATCGCACAGGAGGCGGACTTCTACGGTGCGATGGACGGTGCGTCCAAGTTCGTGCGCGGCGATGCGGTTGCCGGCATCATCATATTGCTGATCAATATCATTGGCGGATTGATCGTCGGCGTGCTGCAACACAATCTCGATATCGCCACTGCTGCCAAATACTACACCCTGCTGACCATCGGCGACGGTCTGGTCGCGCAGATTCCGGCACTGGTGATCTCCACCGCTGCGGGTATCGTGGTAAGCCGGGTTGCCACCGATGAAAACATCGGGCAGCAAATGATCGGACAGTTGTTCAAACAGCCGCAAATCATCATGCTGACCGGTTCGATCATCGGCATGATGGGCTTGATACCCGGCATGCCGCATTTTGCCTTTCTGTCGCTGGCAGGAGCAATGATATGGCTGGCTTATTATCTGTCCCAGCAAAGCGTAAAAGCAGCCAGGCTGGAACAGGCCGAGGTCGTGCCGCCGTCCATGATGGAGGCCGCAGACGCGAGCTGGGAGGATGTCGCGCAAGTGGATGTGTTGGGCCTGGAGGTAGGCTACCGCCTGATTTCGCTGGTGGATAAGGCCCAGGACGGAGACCTGCTGCGCCGTATCAAAGGCATACGCAAGAAGTTTACTCAGGACATCGGCTTCCTGCCGCCGGCCGTGCACATTCGCGACAACCTCGAACTGCGCCCCAACGGTTATCGCATCACACTCAAAGGCGTGGAGTTGGGTAACGCCGAGTCTTATCCCAATCTGTTCCTGGCGATCAATCCGGGCAATGTTTCCGGCGAGCTATCCGGTACACAGACGGTTGATCCGGCATTTGGCCTGCCTGCGGTGTGGATCGAAGGTGCGTTACGCGATCATGCGCAAGCCATGGGTTACACCGTGGTTGATCCAGGCACGGTCGTCGCGACCCATTTGAGCCACCTGATCAATACCCATGCGTCACAGTTGCTGGGGCGGCAGGAAGTACAGCAATTGCTCGATCATCTCGGCAAGATCGCGCCCAAGCTGACCGAAGATCTGGTGCCAAAATTACTGCCGCTGGGGACGGTGCAGAAGGTATTGCAGAACCTGCTGGACGAAGGCATGCACATCCGCGATATGCGTACCATCGTCGAGACTCTGGCGGAAAATGCTGCGCGTATCCAGGATCCATACCAACTTACCGGCCTGGTGCGCGTCGCACTCGGCCCGGCCATCGTGCAGCAGTTCTATCCAGCGACACAGGAATTGCAGGTGATCGGCATGGATAAAGAACTGGAGTACATCCTGATCCAGGCGATGCAATCCAGCCATGAAGGCACCGGTATCGAACCAGGGCTGGCCGATACCGTGCTGCGCGAAACCCGTGCCGCAGCTCTGGCGCAGGAGAAAATGGGGCTGCCGACGGTATTGCTGGTTCCCGCTCAGTTGCGCGATCTGCTGGCGCGTTTTTTGAAGCGTGCGGTGCCGCAATTGAGAGTCATTTCGCATGATGAAGTGCCGGATTTCAAAACCATCCGGGTCACCGCAACGGTAGGAGGCAAAGTATGAACGTCAGAAAATTCATTGCCCCGACGGCGCGTATGGCATTGCGGGAGATTCGCAATGAACTCGGTGAAGAGGCGGTCATTCTGTCCAACCGCAAGGTGGATCAAGGGGTTGAAATCATCGCGTTGGCGAATGAAGACATGGCTCGGTTGACCGGGCATTCCGCCAAGCCAGCGCAACAGCCATTTGTGTCCGAACCCAAAGCCAGACCAGGCAAACACATTGTGCAGGAAGCAGTGCCGGTCGCAACTGGCGCCGCGGATATCCTCGGTGAGATCAAATCCATGCACGGCATGTTGCAGCAACAACTCTGTGCGATGTCATGGAATGATGTGCAGCTGCGTGACCCGCAGCGTGCCGGGTTGTTGCGCAGGATGCTCAATGCCGGCTTCAGCACCTTGCTGGCACGGCAGTTGATGGACAAGATGCCGGCCGGAAAAGAACAGGGCGAATCGTGGGTCAAACAAGTGCTGAAACGTAATTTACGTATTGCCGGAGAGGCCGATGATATTGTGGCCAAGGGTGGGGTGTACGCGCTGATCGGGCCAACCGGGGTAGGCAAAACGACCACTACCGCGAAACTGGCGGCACGCGCGGTGGTGCGCTACGGCGCGGACAAGGTCGCCTTGCTGACCACGGACAGCTATCGTATCGGCGCTTACGAGCAACTCAGAATATACGGCAAGATCCTCGGTGTGGCGGTGCATGCGGTGAAAGATACCGATGATCTGCGCCTGACGCTGTCGGGCTTGCGCCACAAGCATCTGGTGCTGATCGACACCGTGGGCATGGGCCAGCGCGATGAGCGTGTGGCCGAGCAGAACAAAATGTTTGACGCGACCGCCGTGCAACGTTTGTTGCTGTTGAACGCCACCAGCAGTGGCGACACGCTGGAAGATGTGGTGCGCATGTATCACAGCCCCCAAGTCATCGGTTGCATTGCCACCAAGCTGGATGAAGCGGTCAATGTTGGCGCGGTGCTGGATGTGGCGGTCAGGCACAGGCTGATGATGCACTACATGGCCAACGGCCAGCGCGTGCCGGAAGACTTGCATCCTATCAATCTGGATTATCTGTTGCATCGCGCCATTAAACCGGCGGAACAGATGACCCCATACACCTTGCAGGAACTGGAATTTCCCATCCTGATGGCAGCGGAAGGGTCGGCGCAGACCCTCGTAAAGAGGACGCCGCCAGACACTCGCCCTTCGGTCGGTCTTGGCGCAGGCGCCGGGGTAACCGCCGGCGGTGTCAATTCAGTCCAGCCCTTGGTCGGCGGTGGATTGCCTGCCTTTGGTGTACTCCTTGCGGGATCAAGGGCTGGCGTAGCTGAAGGCGTGGTGTCCTATGCAAACTAAGCATGGCATGGATCAGGCCGAAGGATTGCGCAGTTTGCTGATGGTCAACCAGACCAGACTCATCACTGTCGTGGCGGGTAAGCAAGGCATCGGACGTACCAGCGTGACGATCAATCTTGCTGCCGCCCTGGCACGTTCGGGCAAGGATGTGCTGGTGTTGGACGAGAATCAGGCGCCGAATAATTTGCTGGATAGATTGATGTTGTCGCCGCACCGGGATTTACTTGATGTAGCACAAGGCAGATGCGCGGTGCAGCAAGCCGTGATGCGCGCTCAGGGATTTTCCATATTGCCTGCCGCGCGTGTAATGTGCACGTTGAACCAGTTGCATGCAGTCGAGCAACAACGATTGGAACAGGCGCTCACTGAAGCAAATAACGGTGTGGACGTGATGCTGGTGGACGCTGCGTTATTGCAGGGGCATTTGGCTGTTTCATCGGGATTGGCAACAGGTGTTGCGATGCTGGTGGTGGTGGATGCGACGGCGAGCGGCATTACCGAAACTTATGCCATGATTAAACGATTGGCATTGGAAAATGCCCGCCTACAGTTCATGATCGTGGTGAATAAGGCGGGTAGCGAGCTGGAGGCAATGACCGTGTTTGAGAACATGGCAAGGGTGGCACGCAATCACCTTGCGGCACGGTTGGAATATCTTGGATGCGTCCCATTTGACGCCAAACTCCAGCGCGCCACCCAATTGGGCAGGTCGGTGGCGGAGGCTTTTCCTTCGTCTTCGTCTGCCAGGGCATATCTGGAATTGGCACAGAAATTATCGCGCCTGCCGGTCGGACAGGACGAGTCGGTGGCCGGCATTCCGACCATGTTGCAAAGCTTGATACGGCAGATGGGCAACGGGGAAATGGCACGGGTGTTGAATTGATGATCATGTATACCGCTAACGGATTAGAGGACAAAGACCACTGCCTGCGAAAATATGCTCCGCTGGTGAAACAGCTTGCCCATCAACTGATGACCAGGCTTCCTTATAGTGTGCAGATAGACGACATCATTCAAGCGGGTATGATGGGATTGCTGGATGCGGCGAGCCGTTATGACGATTTTCACGGCGCGCAGTTCGAGACTTATGCCACGCAGCGCATCCGAGGGGCGATGCTCGACGAATTGCGTCATGCGGATTGGTTGCCGCGCAGTTTGCGGCGCGATATGCGGCGTATCGAAGCATCGATCAGCCTGTTGCAACAGAAGCTGGGCAGGCCGCCCAACGAAACAGAAATTGCCAAAGAGCTGAATGTAACGCTGGCCGAGTATCAGCAGATGCTGCAGGAAACACGCGGTGCGCAGTTGGTGTATTTCGAGGATTTCAATGATGATGGCGAGCAGGATTATTTTGATCGGCTCTCTTTTGACGGCGACTCCAATCCGCTGGATTTGTTGCAGGACGAGCGTTTCAAGGCGGAGCTGAAACATGCGATCGATAACCTGCCGGAACGCGAGCGCATGTTGATGGGTATGATTTACGAGCAAGATATGAATTTGCGTGAAATCGGCGAGGTACTGGGAGTGGGCGAGTCGAGAGTTTCGCAGTTGCACAGTCAGGCGGTCGCCCGCTTGCGCAGCGCGTTGAAAGGCCACTGATGGATAAGCTCAGTCTGTTTGGTATCCTAATTGCCGCCACCGGAATCGTCGGCGGGCAACTGCTTGAAGGTGGTTCTGTTTCCGTCTTGCTGCAGATGGCGGCGTTCCTGATCGTTATGGGAGGCACTTTGGGTGCCGTAATGCTGCAGAATCCATTCAGAATATTTGTCACCGGCATCAAAATGGGTCGTTGGGCATTCGTCCCGCCGCATCTCGACAGGCAACAACTGATCTATCGCATGATTGCCTGGGGTGGCATTGCGCGCAAGGATGGCGTTTTGGCATTGGAAGGACAGCTTAAAACTGTGAGTGACCCTTTTTTGCAAAAAGGTCTGCATCTGTTGGTGGACGGCAACAGCGCCGAGAAGATACGGGAATTGTTGGAGATTGACCTGAGCAGCTATGAAAACTTGCGCTGGCAATCGGCCCGCGTATGGGAATCTGCGGCTGGATATTCACCCACCATCGGAATACTGGGAGCCGTGCTGGGATTGGTGCACGTGATGCAGAGCCTGGGCGAGCCGGCCAGGTTAGGCGCGGGGATCGCGGTCGCTTTTATCGCCACCATCTACGGCGTGGGGTTCGCGAATCTGGTGTTTCTGCCGATCGCCGGTAAACTGAAGATACTCATCGCACAGCAAGTGAATATGCGCGAGATGCTGATAGACGGTTTGTGCATGATTGCCAAGGCCGAACATCCGAATTTTATCGGGAACAAACTTAATGGTTACTTTTCCTGATGGCGCGCCGCCCAAAAAGAATCCAGCAAGATAATCACGATCGCTGGATGGTCTCCTACGCCGATTTCATCACTTTGTTGTTCGCTTTCTTTGTCGTGATGTACGGCATCTCGTCAGTCAACGAGGGCAAGTACAAGGTGTTCAGCGTTTCGGTGAACAAGGCGTTCGGTACGGATGGCGCTAACACGGCAGGCGGTTCGATTCACTTAACCGAAGATGAGATGTTTTTCAAATCACTGATGGACAGGCGCAACGCGCGGCTGTTGGAAAAACAACAGAAACTGGACGAGCGCATACAGAAACTGAAGGACACGCTCAACCTGAAAATGGCCGGTTTCATGAAGAGCGGGCAGATGAATGTCTCGCAATCCAACCGTGGTGTAACACTGGATATCAATGCCAGCATGCTGTTTAAGCCGGGTGAGGCTGGCTTGCAAGCCAATGCGGTGAGTGCGCTGAAGGACATCGCCAAAATATTGGCAGAGGAGGAGTTGGCGATCGAAGTGGAAGGGCATACCGATAATGTGCCGATCAACACCGCACAATTTCCATCCAACTGGGAGTTGTCGTCGGCTCGCGCGAGCAGTGTGGTGCGGTTGTTCATCGATCAGGGAATCGCGGCTAATCGTCTCAAGGCGACGGGCTATGCAGATAATTATCCCGTGTCATCCAACGATACACCGGAAGGTCGTGCCCGCAATCGGCGTGTTGCGGTGACCGTTCTGGCACCCGAGCCCGAAAAGGCCATCGTTATTCCTTAGCCGCTACCGAGTGTGCGACCCAGGCCCGAGTTGGGCAGGTTAGGCTGCCCGTCCGGCCCATACAAGTTGGCCTTGCTGACTGCGTTGCCAAGCACCGTTAATGCCTGCTTGTTGTAGCGCAGTTTCATTTGGATCAATTCGCCACTGCTTTGGTTGAGTTGTCGGGCGCGTTCAGTCAGCCCACGGACCTCTTGCCAGATCGGCCATGCTGCTGCGTTGTGGGTTTGTAGCCAGGTCTGAATGGATGCTGAACTGGATTCAGGAAGAGCATTGTTCAGTAAGGCATGGCGCGCTTCGATAAGTTTGGTCAGGGCCTGAGCAGCAGCAGATTTTTGTTCAGCCAAAGTCAGCAGCTGGTCGGTCAGGTTTTCTACCAGGGTGTTCTGCTCCCGCTCCAGCAAACCGACGAAATCGCGCAATGCATTGCGTTCAGCAGTCAAAGCGGTAACCAGTTTGATACGGCTGTCTTGATTCAAACCTTAGCCCTTGTTGCGGATCAATTCTTTGACGGTCTCTATCAGTTTATCGGCGACGACTCCCGAATTGACCGTGAAACGCCCCTCGCTGATGGCTTGTTTGATCTCGGCCACTTTGTTCGGATTCGCCACGGGTGAATTGGCCATGCTGCTTTCCATGCTTTGCAATTGGGTCGCTTTTGTCCCCAGCGAAACACTGGTGCTGCCGGATTGCGATGGTGCAACGGGTTGATTGGCCTTGCCCGTGCTGACATGCGCTGTCTTTTCACCGGCGGGGCTGACGGGTAGCGGTTTGCCAGGTTTGTCTATTTTCACGATGATCCTCTCAGTCTGTATGTTCCCGTTACCCGGGTCGTTGAGCATTATATCGGCGGAAAAACGGAAAACTTTAGGGCCGCTGTTCGTCCTTATGGCTTATACGCGTATTGGGCACCGCTGCGGTCTAAGTTTCACGGTGCGATCTCGACCACACCACCCGCTCGCGCCACGCCACTCACAACCCCGCCAGATACATTTCTGACTTTGACATATTGTCCTTCGCTGGCATTGCTGAGCGCCACACCAGCGCTACGAATGACGAATTCTATACCTTGCACAATCAGTTGTACATTCTGTCCTTGCATCACGCTAAACGGTGCCCGCAGCATATCTTCGCGCAGAATTTGCCCCGCAGTGATGCTATAGCGCAGCACCTTGCCGGTCACCTGGTTGGGGTCAGTCATCCCGCCCGCCTGCGTGATTTCGATAGTTCGAGTAGCAAGGTCTTCTTGATGCAGGGTATGTCCTGCCGATAATTGCCGCGCGCTGATCAGCAGGTCGACGCTGATTTTGATCTGTGCCGACACGAAGATAGACCAGCCATGATTTTCAGCACAGCGCACACCGATCGAGGTTTTGCCCAGGAGTTGGCTGCCAGATGGAAGGAATACTTCTAGTTTTTCGCACTGCGGCAGGGTGAGACGGGGGTCGATTTCTTCCACATGAAAGCTCGCTTTGCCTGGCAGGGCGGCGGTTTGCCGTTGCACGAAAGCGATCACCGTCTCGCGCAATACCTGATGGTCTTCTGCAACGGCAAAGACCTGTGTGCTTTGCACGGCCATACAGAGGATCAGAAATAGCTTTTTCATGGTGCACATTGTGCCTGCCCTCGCGCGGGGAGGAGTCCGGAATTGAAGCAGAAATCCGCGCTTGTTCGGCAGATAAAAGAAATTTTGCGCGGCGTAGTATGCCGTCCAAGTTATCAGGAAAAGGCAAACAGGAGGGCTGGATGATCAACAAATTGGATGAGACATTGCGTTTCCAGCAGACGGCGCTGAATCTGCGTGCGGCACGCCAGGAGTTGCTGGCTTCCAACATTGCGAATGCCGACACGCCTAACTATAAGGCAAGAGATGTCGATTTTGCCAGCGCCTTGCAGAATGCCCTGGCCGGTTCGCCACCCAAACTCGCGGTGGCACAAACCTCATCGGCGCATCTGGAGGGAAATGCAGGAGGGTCCGTTTTTGGGTCGCAGGTCATGTACCGCAGGCCGCTGCAGCCCAGCGCCGACGGCAATACCGTGGATATGGATGTCGAACGCGCCCAGTTCGCCGACAACGCATTGCGTTACGAGGCGAGCGTGAAGTTCATCAGCGAGGACATCAAGGAAATCATGCAGGCCATACAGGGATAGATCATGTCGCTATTTGATATTTTTAACGTAGCCGGTTCCGCGATGACCGCACAGTCGCAGCGTCTGAACGTAGTGGCGAGCAACCTGGCTAATGCCGACAGCACCACCAGCGCGGACGGCCAGCCCTATCGCGCTAAGCAGGTGGTGTTCAGTGCCACCCCGGTGGGTGCCAGCGACGCGCAAGGTGTGAAAGTGCTGGCGGTGGTCGAGGATAGTTCGCCGATGAAAATGATGTACGACCCCAAACATCCGATGGCCGATGCACATGGTTATGTCGCGATGCCCAACGTGAACGTGGTGGACGAGATGGTGAACATGATTTCGGCCTCGCGCTCTTATCAGAACAACGTCGAAGTGTTGAATACATCAAAGAATCTTTTAACGAAAACCCTGACCATCGGTCAGTAACGAAAGGGGTACATCATGGTTAATGCCACGCAAAGCAGCAACTCAGCATTGTTCAATTCGCTGAATGCAGGTGCCAATTCTTCAAGTACTGCAAGCACATCCTCTTCATCTGCGGGTGCACCAACCGCAGCCAGCATTCAGAGTACGTTTCTGACGTTACTGGTGACCCAGATGCAGAATCAGGACCCGATGAACCCGATGGACAACTCTCAAGTGACGTCCCAGATGGCGCAATTGAGTACAGTTGAAGGGATCAGTCAAACGAACACGACTCTGCAGGCCCTGAATAACAGCGTCACTTCCAACCAATCGCTGCAAGCCGCCTCGATGATAGGGCATGGCGTCCTGACTCCCGGCAACACGCTGAGTCTGGCCAACGGCAGCGCGATCGGCGGAATAAACCTGGCTCAATCCGCAAGCAATGTGCAAGTCGCCATCACGGATGCGTCAGGTAATGCCGTTAACACTTTGCAGTTGGGTGCGATGCCGGCGGGTGCGCAAAGCTGGCAATGGAATGGGGCAAATGCCGCAGGAGCGGCGATGCCCAGTGGCAATTACACCTTTACGGTCAATGCGACGCAGGGCAGCAATACCGTGACGGCTACGGCTCTGACCTATGGATTGGTGAACGGCGTGACGCCGGGCAGTTCGGGAGTCAGCTTGAACGTTGGCCAGAACGGGCTGGTGCCGATGTCTCAGGTGCAGCAGATACTTTGATTGAAGCGGATATTGTGGAACAGGTTCGGTAGATGGCATGCGGTGTCATTTCATTAACACCCGCAAGGGTAAGCCGCCAGCAAGTGAATTGAGTCAGCACTGGGGCAACACAAGGAGAACATCATGGCTTTTGATCAGGGATTGAGCGGGCTGAATGCAGCGGTACAGAACTTGAATGTCATCGGCAACAACGTGGCCAATGCAAATACGGTGGGTTTCAAAGAATCGCAGGCGCAGTTTGCGGATGTGTACGCCAACAGTCTGGTGGGTTCGGGTGGATTGCAAGTCGGTTCGGGTACAACGGTGGCGACAGTCGCCCAGCAGTTCGCGCAAGGCACGATCACCGTGACCAGCAATTCGATGGATATGGCAATCAATGGCAACGGCTTCTATCGCATGGACAACAATGGCACGGTCACATACAGCCGTAACGGGCAGTTTCAGCTCGATCAGAATGGCTTCATGGTCAACGCCCAGGGGTTGAAATTGACGGGTTATCCGGTCAGTGCAACCGGGGCCATCCTGCCGGGAAATCCGGTACCTTTGCAAATGTCGGCAGCACCCTTGGCGCCCAAATCGACCGTCAATGTGACTGCGGGTTTGAACCTGAATGCGAATGCCACCGCGCCGGCCACGGCGGTGTTCAATCCGATGGATCCGACCTCATACAACAATTCCACGTCGACCACGGTGTACGACAGTCTGGGCAACAGCCATGTGTCCACTTTGTACTTCCAGCAGCAACCTCTGCCGCTGGCGCCGCTGGGGAATGCGAGCATGGCTGCCGGTTCATCGACGATGACTTTGTCAGGTTCGACAGCAGGGCTTGCAACCGGTGACACCCTCACCGTTGCGGGAGTGACATACACGATCAGCGGAGTGACGAATGCCACGACGCTTACCGTGACACCAGCAACCGTGGCCGCTGTCGGTCCGTCCGCGCCAACGGCGACCAATGCGCCCTCGGGAACATGGAACACTTATCTGACCGTGGATGGCGCATCCGTTCCAGCATTACCTGCCACATTGACGAGCCTGACCTTCAATACCAGCGGTACGCTTGCATCAGCTCCTACTGCTGCTGCAACATTCACCCCGCCGGGTGCGGCTGCGCAAACCCTGACATTTAACTTTGGCAGTACAACCCAATACGGTGCGCCGTTCGGTGTGAACAGCCTGACACAGGATGGCTATACCACCGGACAGTTGATCGGAGTCAATACCAGTGCCAACGGCACCATCGTCGGCAGTTATACCAATGGACAGACAATGAGTTTGGGGCAGGTGGTCCTGGCCAACTTCAGCAATCCGCAAGGCCTGCAATCGCTGAGCGGTAACCAGTGGGCACAATCGGCCACATCAGGTGCGCCACTTGTCGGTGCGCCCGGCTCTGCCAGCCTGGGGGTGTTGCAATCCAGCGCAGTGGAAAGTTCCAACGTGGATTTGACGTCTGAACTGGTGAACATGATCACTGCCCAACGCGCTTATCAGGCCAATGCGCAGACCATCAAGACACAGGACCAGTTGACACAAACGTTGATCAACTTGAGGTAGCAGGGCGCGTTAGGGGGCTAATCATTTCCCTCTCACGATAGACAGGAGTACGACATGGACAGGCTGATCTATACCGCAATGACAGGTGCTTCGCAGGTGTTGCAGCAACAAGCAGCGGTCTCCGAGAATCTGGCCAATGCGAACACGAATGGTTTTCGTGCCGAACTGGATACCTTTCGCGCGGTACCGTTGGTGGGTGAAGGGCTGGCGACGCGTACTTTTGTCGTCGACTCGTCGGTGGGTTCTGACTTCACTCCGGCTGGCTTGCAGCAGACCGGTCGGGCGCTGGATATAGGGATACAGGGCAAGGGCTGGATCGCGGTGCAAGGGACGGATGGCAAGGAAGCCTATACCCGTAATGGCAATCTTCAGGTTTCTCCGAACGGAGTGTTGCAGACGCGCAGCGGATTGAATGTGGCCGGTGAGAGGGGCCCGATCACGATACCGCCGAACACCGAAGTGAGTATTGCAAAAGACGGCACGATCTCCACGGTGCCCAGCGATTCCACTCCATCACAAGTGTCTATCGTGGGGCGTGTAAAACTGGTCGATGTGCCGGATAAACAACTGGATCGTAGTGCGGACGGGCTATTTCGGACTAAGGGAAAGGCCGCAGCACCGGCGTCAGCCGAAGTGCAAATCATCGCGGGCAATCTGGAAGGCAGCAACGTGAATACCGTGGAAGCGATGGTGAACATGATCTCGCTGTCACGCAAGTTCGATATGCAGATGAAAATGTTGCAAACAGCAGACAACGATGCGCAGAAGTCCACGTCGATACTTACTGTGACGGGTTGATGTACTCAAATTTGAAAGGGCAGGATCATGATACGTTCTCTATGGATTGCAAAAACCGGACTGGATGCCCAGCAGACACAGATGGATGTGATTGCCAATAATCTGGCCAACGTCAGTACCAATGGTTTCAAGCGTTCGCAAGCGGTGTTCGAGGATCTGTTGTACCAGACCATACGCCAACCCGGCGCACAGTCTTCGCAGCAAACCCAGATTCCGTCCGGTTTGCAGCTTGGTACCGGGGTGCGCCCCGTGGCCGCGGAACGTATTTTCACGCAAGGCAATCTTCAGTTGACGGGAAACCAGCTGGATGTGGCGATTCAAGGTGCCGGTTTTTTTCAGATACTCATGCCGGATGGGACGATTTCATATACCCGCGATGGTTCATTTCAAAGTGACAGCCAGGGGAATCTGGTCAACTCCAACGGCTATCCCGTGCAACCGGCCATCGCCATTCCTGTCAATTCGACCAGCGTGACGATAGGGCGTGATGGCACGGTTTCAGTCACGCAACAGGGGGTGGCCGCAGCGGTGCAAGTCGGAAGTTTGCAGTTGGCGACCTTCATCAATCCGGCCGGGTTGCAGAGCATGGGCGGGAATCTTTACCAGGAAACCGCTTCTTCCGGCACGCCCAGCGTCATGGTGCCGGGTACCACCGGTGCCGGGACATTGAATCAAACCTATGTGGAAACCTCGAACGTGAACGTGGTGGAGGAAATGGTCAACATGATCCAGACGCAGCGCGCCTACGAGATCAATTCCAAGGCTATCACCGCTTCCGATCAGATGTTGCAGAAACTGTCCCAGATGTAGGGTGCGGAACATGTTAGTTATTCTTAAACGAGTTATGGTTGGGGCGCTGGTGGTGTTGGCAGGATGTTCGATGACACCACCTACCCGTATCCAGCAACCAATGAGTGCGAAGCCGCCCGCCAAGATATTGGCCGCGACATCGGATGGCGGGATTTTTCATGCCGGAGTGAACGAGCGGCCGCTGTTCGAGGATCAGCGTGCGCGCAATGTCGGCGACATCCTGACCGTCAGTCTGGTTGAGCAGACTACCGGGAGCAGGCAAGCCAGCGGGGGTTCTACCAGTACCAGCAGTGCCAACTCGAGCACGCCGAGCATCACCAGAGGTGCCGCATCTCTGCTCAATCCGTTCGCCATCAGCGGTAGCAGTAAAAACAGTTCGGCAAATACCGGGGTGGGCGCGGCGAGCGAGAGTTTGAACGGAACAATCACGGTGACCGTGATTGAAGTGCTGGGAAACGGGAATCTGCTGGTCAGCGGGGAGAAGCAGGTGGCCTTGAATCACAGTGATGAATTCATCCGTTTCTCGGGAGTGGTTAATCCTGTCACGATTTCCAGTAATGTCGTGCTATCCACCCAGATTTCCGACGTGCATCTGGAATACAAGAATGCGGGCGAGATGAGTGAAGTGATGAACGACACGAAAAGTCTGGGATTCCTGGGCAGATTCTTCAAGTCTGTTTTGCCATTCTAATGGAGTGTAATGCGATGAAACAGATTGTTGCGCTGCTTTTTTTCCTGACACTTCCGTTCGGCGCATCGGCTGACCGCATCAAGGACATAGCCAGCATCCAGGGGGTGCGTGATAACCAACTGATAGGTTACGGCCTGGTGGTTGGCCTGGACGGCAGCGGCGATTTAACCATGCAAACTCCGTTTACGGTGCAAAGCGTCATGAGCATGCTTACACAGATGGGTGTAAATCTGCCACCGAGTGCCAGCACCACGATGCAACTCAAGAATGTCGCGGCGGTGATGGTGACTGCAATGCTTCCCCCGTTCGCCAAACCCGGCCAGACCCTGGATGTGACGGCATCCTCTCTCGGTACCGCCAAGAGTCTGAGCGGCGGAACATTGCTGATGACCCCCTTGAAAGGGGCGGACGGTCAGGTCTACGCGATGGCGCAGGGTAACGTGCTGGTCGGCGGTGTGGGCGCATCTTCCGGCGGTGCGTCGGTACAGGTGAATCACCTTAGCGTTGGTCGATTGCCGTCCGGCGCGACGGTGGAGCGTGCGGTGTCAACATTATTGGGCCAGGGGGATTTTATTCATTTGGAATTAAAGACAAATGATTTCACCACTGCCGCACGTGTCGTCGAGGTCATCAATGAGCAAATCGCCCCGGACACTGCGTCGGCACAGGATGGCCGGCTCATCGAGGTGCACGCGCCCGCAGGCACGCAGCGCGTGGCATTCATCTCCAGGGTCGAGAATCTGGAAGTCAAAACCGCGCAAGGCATCGCCAAAGTGACCATTAATGCCCGCACGGGTTCTGTCGTGATGAACCAGGCGGTGACGCTGGATACTTGCGCTGTCGCGCATGGAAATTTGACGGTGGTGATCAATACCGATAGTACCGTGAGTCAGCCGAATGGGTTCTCTGACGGCAAGACAGTGCAGGTCGACAAGACGACAATAGACGTAAAATCGGACAAAGGCAGCTTGGTACAACTTCCCAAGGGTGTGTCGTTGAGCGAGGTAGTCAAGGCGCTGAACGCGATCGGCGCAACGCCCCAGGACCTGCTGTCTATCCTGCAAGCCATGAAGTCGTCAGGTGCGTTGCATGCGGAGTTGGAAGTCATCTAAATGATCGCCCCGCCAGACACAACGGCAACGTCGGGCAAGCTGGCGCTGGATGGACGGTCGCTGGCGCAATTGCGCGTGGAGGCCAAACAGTCGCCGGATAAGGCGCTCAAGGCGGCCGCGCAGCAGTTTGAATCGGTGTTTATGAACATGATGCTCAAGAGCATGCGCGAGGCCACTCCGCAGGACGGCATGTTCGACAGCGAGCAGACCAGGCTGTTCACCGGCATGCTGGACCAGCAGTTCGCGCAGAACATGGCCAAGCAGGGTGTCGGTTTGGCCGACATGATGGTAAAACAATTGAGCCGTAATACTGGCGCACAGGCGGGGAGTGGCAAGTTGGAAACGGCAGATGGAAAGTTGAAACCTCAAACCCCGATCCTCGATCATCGATCATCAGCAAGTGCCTTGCCATCCCCGTATAGTGCGAATTACCAGCAAAGTTTCATGAACCGCATGCTGCCTCATGCCTTGCAGGCCAGTCAGTCCAGCGGTGTCCCGCCGCAACTGATGCTGGGTCAGGCCGCGCTGGAAAGCGGCTGGGGTAAACGCGAGATACATATGCCGGACGGCAGCAATAGTTATAACCTTTTCGGCATCAAGGCCGGTGCGAACTGGAATGGAAAAGTCGCCAACGTGACGACCACCGAATATCAGGACGGCGCACCAACCAAACAGGTTGCGAGTTTCCGCGCTTACTCTTCCTATGCTGAGGCATTCAAGGACTACGCGCATATGTTGAGCAGTAACCCGCGCTACGCGCCGGTATTGCAGCAGGGCGGTGATACGGCGGGGATGGCGCAGGCGATACAAAAAGCCGGGTATGCCACCGATCCCAATTATGCGGACAAGTTATCCAGCATCATGTCGCAACTGAACATGTCGGGACAGCAAAATCTGGGCTAAAGAATTACCACGATGTGCCGATAACCTTTCCGTATGGGTGAGTCGGATGAAAAAGAGGTGGCGTGATGAGTAGTATCAGCAGTATCTTAAATTCCGGTCTGAGCGGCTTGAATGCTGCCCAGGCGGGCATGGCGACCACGCAGCACAATATCGCCAACGCCAATACGCCTGGCTATTCCATGCAGCAGATCGTCCAGGCGGCCAATACGGCCCAATACACCGGCTCGGGGTTTATCGGGCAAGGCACCGATGTCACCACAGTCCAGCGTGTGTATAACGACTTTCTGAATACCCAGCTGCTCCAGGCACAGTCGCAAGCCAGCCAGTTGGGCACTTACCAAACCCAGGTCACGCAGATCGACAATCTATTAGGAAGCACGGCCACGGGTCTGTCATCTGCATTGCAGGGATTTTTCAATTCCATGAATACGGTGGCCAGTTCGCCAAATTCCGTTCCGGCACGCCAGTCACTATTGAGTAGTGCGCAGTCTTTGACGACGCAATTCCAGTCACTGAGTCAGCAACTAACCAGCATAAGCACAGGACTTAACGGTCAGATCCGCACCAGTGTGTCAACGGTAAATAGCCTGGCGCAGCAGATCGCGACATTGAACCAGAGCATTGTGTCTGCACAGGCCACCGGACAACCGCCGAACGACCTGCTGGATCAGCGCGACCAGCTGGTCAGTCAATTGAACCAGCAGATCAAAGCTACAGTGGTCAAACAATCGGATGGCAGTTACAACGTCTTCGTGGGAAGCGGGCAGTCTTTAGTGGTGGGTAATCAGGCATTCGGATTAACGACAGTGCCATCTCTGACCGATCCGACTCGCACCGAGGTGGCATATACGGCAAACGGCACCACGATACCGTTGCAGCAGAGCAGCATACAAGGCGGAGTACTGGGTGGCTTGCTGGCATTCCGCGATCAAAGTTTGAATCCGGCACTGAATGCCCTGGGGCAGGTTGCGATCGGTGTCGCGACGAGTGTGAACCAGCAGAACCAGTTGGGGCAGGATTTGAACGGCGCGCTGGGTGGCAATATTTTCACGGTTTCCTCGCCGGTGGTGAATGCGGCGAGCAATAACGCCGGGAATGCTGTCATCTCGGCAAGCATAAGCAATTCGAACGCCTTGACGACCAGCGACTATACCCTGAAGTTCAACGGTGGGACCAGCTATACATTGACCCGATTGTCGGACAATACGGTCACGGCCATTTCTGCTTTGCCGCAGACGGTGGACGGAGTCACGTTGAACCTGTCATCCGGTTCGGCAGTTGCGGGAGATACGTTCTTGATTCGCCCGACGGTCATGGGGGCGCAAAGCATCGCGATGGCGACCAACGATCCGGCGAAGATCGCCGCCGCTGCGCCGATACTGGCCAGCGCGGCATTGACCAATACCGGCAGTGGCGTCATCGGCAACGGCTCGGTGGTGCCACCGGCACCGCCCAACGCTAATCTGCAAACATCCGTCAGCATCACTTTTACCAGCCCGACCACGTTTACCGTCTCGGGCGCGGTACCGGCAGTCGCCGGGACGGTAGCCTATGCATCGGGGCAGACCATCAGCTATAACGGCTGGACGACACAGCTAAGCGGAACACCGGCAGCAGGGGATGTGTTCAACATCGCAGCTAACATCAATGGCACCGGAGACAATCGCAATGCCTTGTTGATGGCGGGATTGCAGAATCAGAATACCTTGTCCGGAGGTACTAGCAGTTTTCAGGGGGCTTATGCTCAACTGGTTGCCCAAATCGGTAACACCACCAGTGCGATAACGCAGTCGAGTACCACACAAACCACAATGGTCAACCAGCTGGTGCAAACCCAGCAATCCGTATCGGGCGTCAACCTTGACCAGGAAGCGGCCAACCTGATGCGCTACCAGCGAGCCTATCAGGCCGCAGGTAAAGCGATACAGGTGGCCAATACATTGTTCGACACATTACTCACTCTCAGATAAGGCAGGTGCATGATGCGTATCAGTACCAGTATGATCTACGATGCAAACGTCGCGACGATGAACCAGCAGCAAGCGTCGTTGCTGCAGACCCAGCAGCAGCTTGCCACCGGTACGAGGCTGATCAACCCGTCTATCGATCCTGCTGCGACCGCGCAAGCACTTGCCGTAACCCAGGCCAACGCGACCAATACCCAATATACGGCCAATAGTTCGACGGCACAGGGCACCCTGTCGATTATGGGTACCACATTGCAGAACGTGACGGCCTCGTTGCAAAGCATCAGGTCGCAAATGATCTCTGCCGGCACGAATCTCACTACCAGCCAGCGACAAGGTCTTGCGACCAGCTTGAACGGTCAGCTGCAGCAGTTGGTCAGCCTGGCGAACAGTACCGACGGTACGGGGAACTATCTGTTTTCGGGATTCCAGGCCAAGACTCAGCCTATTTCCAACACGGCAGCGGGCTATGCGTATTTTGGCGATAGTGGTCAGCAGATGACCCAGGTCAGCAGTACCTTGCAGGTCGGCACGACACTGTCGGGTGCGGATATATTCATGCGCGTGAAGAACGGCAATGGCACGTTCGTCACGCAGGCTGCAGCGAGCAATACGGGTACGGGTGTGGCTAGCCAGGGAAGCGTCACCAATCCGGCACTGCTGACCGGTAACAATTACAGTGTCGCCTTCAGCGTGGCTGCGGGATCGACGACCTACAGCGTGACCAATACCTCGACGGGTACGGTGCTTTCCACAGGGAATGCCTATGTGGGCGGGCAAGCCATCAGTTTTGCCGGGATGCAGTTTAACATCCAGGGTGCGCCGGCCAACGGAGATCAATTCACGGTTGCACCAAGCAGCAATGTCAGTATATTCAAAACGATCTCCGATTTCGTCACGGCCTTGAACACGCCGGCTGCAACGCTGAATATTGCTGATGCAGTAAACAATCTGGACGCCGGGATCAGCAGTGTGTCCAATGCGGAAGCTATCGTCGGCTCGAACTTGAATCTCATCACAGCTGCACAAGCGACCGGAAGCAGTCTCGGACTGAATTATCAGCAAACCCTATCCCAGCTTCAGGATACGAACTTCGCCCAGGCGGCTACCACATTAGCCCAGCAGCAGCTTGCGTTGCAGGCCGCGCAAAAATCCTTCGCTCAGGTATCGGGTCTATCGTTATTCACCTATATGTAATTCTTGTCTGGGTCAATCATCGGGTCGGGTTGGACAGTTTGAGCAAGGTGTCGAGCGCATCGTGGGTCAGCTTGTCCAGTTGTGGTGCGAAGTAGGGAGTCATGAGCATCAGCACGATGAACCCGATGGCCAATGTGACGGGGAAACCCACCGCGAACAAGTTAAGTTGCGGTGCGGCGCGAGTCAGTATGCCCAGTGCCAGATTGGTGATGAGCAGTGCCGCGAGCAACGGAAGCGAGAGTTGCAATGCGTAGGCAAAGATGACTCCCCCCCAACTCGCGATCCCAAAGAATCCCCGGGCAGAAATCATGCTGCCTATCGGAAGTGTATTGAAACTTTCCACTAACCCAGCCAGCATGAACAGGTGTCCGTTCAGTGCGAGAAAGGCGAGTGAGGCGACGATGCTCAGCCATTGCGAGATGATGGGCGACTGTGAGGCGTTGACCGGGTCATAGAAACTGGCAAATCCCAATCCCATTTGCAGTCCGGCCAATTCCCCCGCCATTTCTATGGCAGTAAAGATCAGCTTCATCGTGAAGCCCATCGCGACACCGATGATGATCTGCTGCACCATGATCAATAGTCCTTGCGGTGAGCCGGCTTCAATGTGAGGAAGTTCATTGAGCGTTGGCGCGACGATCAGGGTAATGAAGATGGACAGCCCGATTTTGACCCGCACCGGGACTTGCTTGTCGCCAAGCACCGGGGAACTGGCGATCAGCGCAAGGATACGGGTGAAGGGAAAGATGAATGCGACCAGCCAAGCATCCAGCTGGGCACTGGTGAAGCCGATCATGGCCTTAGCCTATCATCCAGGGAATGTTGCCGAACAGCCGCTGCACGTAATCGACCAGCATGCCTATCATCCACGAACCGGTCAGCATCAGCACAACGAACATCCCCAGCAGTTTGGGAATGAAGGACAGCGTCTGCTCATTGATCTGGGTGGCAGCTTGAAAGATGCTGACCACCAGTCCGATCACCAGCGCGCTGAGCAGCAGCGGGGCGGAAACCATCAAGGTGAGTTCCATCGCCTGCTGCGCCAATGTCATGACGGATTCAGGGCTCATGATCAGGTGTAGAAACTTTGCGCCAATGAGCCGATCAGCAGATTCCATCCGTCGGCGAGGACGAACAGCATGATCTTGAACGGCAGCGAGATCACCGCCGGGGATACCATCATCATTCCCATCGACATCAGCACACTGGCCACTACCATGTCGATGATCAGGAAGGGAATGAACACCACGAAGCCGATCTGGAAAGCAGTCTTCAATTCGCTTATCACATAAGCCGGAACGAGGATGCGCAGTGGTACCTGATCGGCACTTTGCAGCGGTTCGCTGTTGGATATCTTGACGAACAGCGCGAGGTCGGCTTCGCGGGTCTGGCGCAGCATAAAGGTCTTGAGCGGGACGACGCCTTTTTCCACGGCTTGCTGCAGGCTGAGTTTGTTCTCGCTGTAGGGTAGATAAGCCTCAGTATAGATTTTGTCCAGCACGGGCGACATCACGAAGAAGGTCAGGAACAGGGCCAGGCCGATTAACACCTGATTGGGCGGAGAAGAAGGGGTGCCAATCGCCGAACGCAACATCGACAACACGATGATGATGCGCGTGAAGCCGGTCATCATCAGCAGGATTGCCGGCAGAAAACTCAGCGACGTAAGCAGCAACAGGGTTTGCAGGCTCAGACTGTAGGTCTGTCCGCCACCCGCCGAAGGGGTGCTCGTGATGGCTGCCAGGCCGGCTTCCGCCCACGCGTTCTGAGTGCTCAGGGTCAGGGCGATCAGTATGGCGAAGAGGATGAAAGGATTACGCCGCATCGCGTTTCTCGATGAATTTCTTTAACCAGGCATTGAACGGTATGGCCTGCGCTGCGATGGGTGTGCCCGTATCCACATGATCGGATTTCTGCATGGTATGCAGCGTGCGGATCTGGCCGGGGCCGACCCCGACGACCAGCCAGGTGTTTTCAATTTCGACCAGTACGACGCGCTCGCGCTGACCGACCGCGACGCCACCGATTACTTTCAAGAGATTTCCCGGGCCTTGCCGGGTGACGTTCATGCGTTTGAGCAGCCAGGCCACCAATACGATGGCTGCCAACACCAGCAGCAGGCTGAAAATGATTTGCAGGATGCTGCCCGAGCCGACCGCGGGGACAGGCGAAGGCAAGGGCGGATGGGCCACCACGTCGGCAAAGGCCGGCGAGGAGATCGCCAGTGTGATGCCGACCGGCATGGAGCGAATAAATGTGCGCATATCAGCGGTTCAAGCGGCGCAGTCGTTCTGAAGGGGTGATGATGTCGGTCAGGCGTATGCCGAGTTTGTCGTTCACCACCACGACTTCGCCTTGCGCGATCAGGAAGCCGTTGATCATCACATCCAGCGGTTCGCCGGCCATGCCGGCGAGTTCCACCACCGAGCCTTGCGCCAGTTGCAACAGGTTCTTGATCGGCATCTTGGTGCGCCCCAGTTCAACGGAAAGCTGCACCGGGATGTCCAATATCATATCGAGATCGTTTTGCGTGGTCGCGCCGCCAGCAGAGCCGAATTGTTCAAACACATGCGGCTTGACTGCTTCGGCGGGTGTGCTGCCGACCTCGACTTGTTCGGCCATCGCCGCACCCCAATCGTCTGCAGTGATCGCCGGGCTGGTTGCTGTTGCTTCATCAGACATGGTTTTCTCCCTCATTTATCGTGAGCATCTTTTCTATTTTGAGTGCATATTGGTTGTTGAATGCCCCATATTGGCATTCCATCATCGGGACTCCATCCACTGACGCAGTGATGTTCTCATCCACTTCCAGTGGGATCACATCGCCACTGTGCATTTTCAGCACCTGCTCTACCGTCAAGTTGGCTAGCCCCAGCGTGGCAACCAATTCGATGTTGGCAGATTGCACTTGTCTGGAAAGCAGTTGCAGCCAGCGTTTGTCCACCGCCATGTGTTCACCCTGCATGGTGCTATAAAGCAAATCCTTGACGGGTTCCAGCATGGAGTAGGGCATGCAAATATGGAACGCACCGCCATTGCCGCCCAGCTCGATGTCGAAGGAAGTGACGATGACCACCTCGTTCGGCGTGGCGATGTTGGCGAACTGGGGATTCATTTCGGAGCGTACGAACTCGAATTCCAACGGATGTACAGCTTCCCATGCTTTGCCATAGGTCTCAAACACGACCTCAAGCATTTTTTGAATGATGCGCTGCTCGGTCTGGGTGAACTCACGCCCTTCCACGCGCGTGTGAAAACGCCCGTCACCGCCGAACATATTGTCCACCACCAGAAAGACCAGATTGGGATCGAAAATGAACAAGCTGTTGCCGCGCAGTGGCTTGGCCTGGATCAGATTCAGGTTGGTCGGTACATGCAGATTGCGGATGAATTCACCAAATTTCAATACGCGCACCGGTCCGACCGCAATTTCCGGCGTGCGGCGTATGAAATTGAACAGGCCGATACGGAACAAGCGCGCAAAACGCTCGTTGATGATTTCCATCGTGGGCATACGCCCACGCACGATGCGTTCCTGTGAGGCAAGGTTGTATGGGCGAACCTCTCCCGGCGCAACATCCGGATGATCTTTTTCATCATCTGCCTGGCCGGATACCCCCTTGAGCAGGGAGTCAACTTCATCTTGTGACAGGAATTCACTCATGACTACTATTGGATAATGAACGAGGTAAACAACACCTCGGCGATGCCACTCCTGGCTATCATCTTGTTCTCAACGCCGGCCTTTTCCGCCGCTGCGACACGTTCACCTTCGTCCTGAATGGCAGTAACCCCAACGCTTTGAACGGCAGCTATCCCGGAGCCCTGAACAGGAGGGGGCTCAGCACTATGGAAAGCAGGCGACCCGGCATTCTGAACAGCAGTATGCGCGGTGCCGTAGGGTGGCGGAATTTTTCGGATGCCAATGACATACTCGACTTGCGCTTTGATGTCACTGGCCAAATTTTCCTTGCCCTCCAGGGTGGCGAGCTCCGAGGGGCTTTTACTTTGCAACAGCATATTCACGCGGTGCAGGATTTCCGGACTGCTCGCTTTTATTTTTTCTTCCAGCTCCGGCTTGGTTAGCTTGAGTGAAATCGCGACTTGCAAGTAGCGATCACCCTCTTCGTGGATCAGATTGGCGGTGAATGTGCCCAGCTCAACATATTTTGGTGGCGCCTCCGGGTGTGCCTCTTCAGCGCTTGCCTCGGTTGCGGGTGCATGTGCCGGTTTCAGTAACAGAAAAGCCGCAACTCCACCCGCTATCAGAAGTATGACGGCTGCGACAATGATGGGAATTTTCTTGCTTTTCCTGGGGGCTTCTGCAGCAACTGGTTTTTCGGCTTTCGACATTTTCAGATTCCTTGATTGGCGGTGCAATTATGAGAAAAAAAGACTGTGTTCAATAAAACGATTAGGGCGAATGTTTCCCATCAACTCACCCTTTCTGATACCCAGTCAGGCGAAAGTATCCACCATGCCGTTGTGTCTCCGCCCCGTATTTGGCGGCCCGGTTGGCCGCGCCGCGTTCTCCGCGCCATCGACGTGATGCGTTACCCAGCGACCCCCGCGTTCATTGGATTGCTGGCCGAAAAATGCCCCCGTATTACCATCACGTTGTGGTTGGTCGCTGACCGTGGTGTTGCCTAACGTAATTCCGTTATCGGCCAATGTTTCGCGAAGTTTAGGCAACGCATTCTCTACCGCTTCGCGCACTGCACTGTGCGGCGAAGTGAAAGTCGCTGTGGCTTGGTTGTCCGTGACTTTCAGCACCACATTCAATGGCCCGAGGTCGGGTGGATTAAGGTGCAGTTCGGCGACCTGGTTGTTCTGGTTCGTGCTCATCCAGCTGATCTTTTGTGTGAACTCATCGGCCCAGCCGTCGCTTGCCAGCGGGGTCGAAACGGACTGCGGCAGAGTGGCAGGATGCACAGTCGAAGACGGTGCGCCATTCGGCAGGTTCGGTGTATGCAATGTGGCGAAGTTTTGTGCAGGCTGGGCTGCGGTCTTTTCAAGACCCGTGCCTTGCGGCGTTTCTGCCAGCTTTCCGGCATTTGCCGAGAGATGTTCTGGCGCAAGCGCCTTGTCACTCGATGGCGCGGCCTGGGACTTGACCATGTCAGCGACGGGCGCGTCTTTTGCAGCTTGTGTATCGTTCAAAGGGGTTGTCAGTTCAGTCGCGCCTGGCTTGGCGACAACTCCTTTTGTGAGCCTGGCATCGCCCGACAGGGTGGCCGTATCAGGAGTGCGAATCTCCTGGGGCGGGAGGAGTGATGCATTGCCATACAGGTCGGCAGGCGTGCTCTGGGTGCTGGTCTTTTTAGCTTCGGCGACTGTGTTCGAGTCTGTAGTTTTTCCTTTCGGAATATCCTTTGTTCCAGGTCGATTGGCTTCCTGTGCGGGTTGCAGCAGCGCGAGCATGTTGCCGGGAAGATCGGCTGGTGTATCCGGTGCGGCTGGATTCAGGTCGGTTGGAGTGTTGTTCGATGCAATCGTCCTGGTTCCCGGGACAGCCTTTCCTGGTGCGGGATTGGCCTGTGCGGGTTCTGCAGTGACCGGAGGATTGCTTTCCACTTGTTGCGCCAAAAGTTCACCGAAGAATCCGGCTGCGTGCGTGCCGGACACTCCGCTGTTGGGCGGTGTCTTGGCCGAGACTGCCGGAGCGGATAGCTGGTTGATCACGGTAAGTTTGGTCATGGCACTTCCCGGTTCAGTGATTTTGATCTTCAGCTTCCTGCATTCGGATAGCCACAAAACGACCGTTATGTTCGTCCAGCACGCGTTGTTCTGATTTTGTGGCGACTTTTTTTTGTTCTTCAAAGTGGTGTTCTTGAAGTGTGGAAAATGATTTCAGTTTGCGTTGTGTGTTGTTGAATTCTCCGCGGCCCGCTTGTAGCGAGACTTTGCCCTGTTCCAACACCTTGATCTGTTGTGCGATGGCCGCATCCAGTTTGTTGATGAATTGCTGGAAATTGCGCAATTCCGCTGGATTAATCCCGCTCAGCGTGGATTTCTGCAAACGTGCCTGATATTCGCTGCGGTATTGCAGCAGCATCTCAAGTTTTCCCTGTGCATCGTGTTGTTGTTTGTTGAGTTGGCCGAGTTCGCGCGTCGCCGATTCATTCTGATGCTGGGCCAGGTTCATCAGGGGTTGCAGGGAAAATGGTTTGGTCATGAGAGGGCTCCTTAATGAGGTGCTGAGAACAAAGCGTAAAGTTGAGCAATGCTGTCCTGGTAATTTTCCTGCTGGAACATGCTTTGTTTTAAATAATTCTCCAGACGTGGGTATAGCGTGATCGCCTCATCCAGCAAGGGATCGCTGCCGCTGACGTATGCGCCGACGCTGATCAGATCGCGGTTGCGCTGATAGTGCGAATACAGGTGCTTGAAGCGTTGCACCAGCGTCAAGTGCTCTGGTTTAACCAGATGCGACATGACCCGGCTGATCGAAGCTTCGATGTCGATGGCTGGATAGTGGCCTTGTTCAACCAGGCGTCGCGACAGCACGATGTGTCCATCCAGGATGGCGCGCGCGCTGTCCGCGATCGGGTCCTGCAGGTCGTCACCCTCGGTCAGCACAGTGTAGAAGGCGGTGATCGAACCACTGCCATCCAGTCCGTTGCCGGCGCGTTCGACCAATTGCGGCAGCTTGGCGAATACTGAAGGCGGGTAGCCTTTGGTAGCGGGAGGTTCGCCTACGGCCAGCGCGATCTCGCGTTGCGCCATCGCGTAGCGGGTCAGCGAATCCATGATCAACAGCACATTCTTGCCCTGGTCGCGGAAATATTCGGCTATGGTGGTGGCGTAGGCCGCGCCCTGCAGACGCATCAGCGGTGAAGTGTCCGCCGGGGTGGCGACGACGACCGAACGCGCCATTCCCTCCGGGCCTAATATATTGTCGATGAATTCTTTCACTTCGCGCCCGCGCTCACCAATCAATCCGACCACGGTCACATCGGCACTGGTGTAGCGCGCCATCATGCCAAGCAACACGCTTTTGCCGACACCGCTGCCGGCGAACAGGCCCATGCGTTGTCCTCGCCCGACCGTGAGCAAGCTATTGATCGCTCGCACACCCACATCCAATGAGCTGTCGATCGTGGCACGCTCTAATGGATTGATTGGACGACTTTGCAAAGGAGCAGATTCGGCATCGATGAGTGGTCCGAGTTGGTCGAGGGGTTTGCCTGCCCCATCGAGCACGCGGCCAAGAAGCATGTTGCCCACTGGAAGATGTTTTGCGCGGTCGGCGGTTCGGCGGCGCAGGGGTTTGCGCTTGTTACCCGACATCAGTAGATGAGAAGGTGCGATAGACATTACGCGCGCGCCCGGAACCAGGCCATAGATATCTTTTTCCGGCATCAGGAACAAACGCTCGCCGGAAAATCCCACCACTTCAGCTTCGACGATGTGGTTGGGCAGATGTATCTCGCAGGTGCTGCCCACAGGCATTTTCAGGCCTACCGCCTCCATCACCAGGCCGGTGACCTTGGTGAGATGGCCACTTGGAGGCATCGGATTGCATTCTTTCAAGTACTCGCGCCCTTCGAGCAGAAATTCCCGCCAATGCTGGCAATGCTTGTTCATGCTTGCCATGATTTATTCTGGCCGATTGATTCTACAATTTGACGCCAGCGCTCCGCATTGCTTGCATCGATGTGACTGTGTGCCGTTTCCAATTTGCACCCGCCGCGTTGCATCTGATTGTCTGTAAATATCCTCCAGCCCGCCTGACTCAGCCGTTCCCCCATGTGTTCACGCACCAATTCTGCGTCTTGCGGATGCAGGATCAAATGGGCGTTCTGATTGAAATGGGGCAGGTGGCTGATGCCTTCACTTATGATTTCCAGAATAATTTCCGGTCTAACCTGCATGGTTTCAAAAATCATCTTGCGAGCAACTTCCAGCGACAAGTCGAGCAGTGACTGTGCAACTTGCTGGTCAATCTGGTTCAATCCTTCTTGCAGGCTTTGCAACAGGACATGAATCTGCGCGGCTTCTGCCTGTGCCTGCTGAATTCCAGCGGAATAGCCCGCGCTTTGGCCGCTGGCATAACCTTCCGCATGGGCTTGTTGTTGAATATCCATTAGCGCCACGGCAGATGCGAGTGAGGCCTTGCCGGTTTGAGCTGTTGAGGCAAGGTCGAAAGAGGGCATCTCCCAACGCTGGTAGGCGGTCAACTGTTCCTTGGGAATAATTGCCCCGGCGATTTGGCGGTTGCTGCTTGCCGGGCCAGCTGAATTGCTATTGCCGATGGCTTGCCCGGCATCTTTTGCCGGGTTGACCGGATGGTTAGTGGTTCTATCAGCAGTTCTGTTAGACATACGCTTCCTCTCCTTTGCCACCCAATACGATCTGGCCTTCGTCGGACAGGCGCCGTACTGTTTTGAGGATTTCTTTTTGATTCGCTTCGACTTCGCTTAGCTTGACCGGGCCTTTGGATTCGAGATCTTCGCGCATCATCTCCGCAGCGCGCTGCGACATGTTCTTGAATATTTTTTCGCGCAATTCTTCGTTTGCGCCCTTGAGTGCAACGATCAAGGATTCCGATTGGACTTCGCGGAGGATGAGCTGGATGCCGCGGTCATCGATTTCCAAAATGTTCTCGAATACGAACATCTTGTCTTCGATTTTTTGCGCCAGCTCAGGATCGTAGCCGCGCACGTTCTCTATCATTTCGGCTTCCAGCGTACTGCCCATGTAATTGAGTATCTCGGCCGCCGCACCGACTCCGCCTTGGAGATTTTTTTTGCCGGTGCCGCTGCCCGACATCAGGCGGCTCAGGACATCGTTCAGTTCGCGCAATGCCAATGGCTGTACGCCATCCAGCGTCGAGATGCGCAGCAGCACATCGTTCCGGGTACGATCCGTGAGCATTTTTAGAATGCTTGCCGCCTGATCAGGTTCCAGATGCACCAGGATGGTCGCGATGATCTGCGGGTGTTCGTTGCCTATCATTTCCGCGACCGCACCATGGTCCATCCATTTCAGGCTTTCTATGCCGCTGGTGTCGCTGTTATGCATGATGCGGTCCAGCAGGTTGGCCGCCTTGTCGTCGCCGAGCGCCTTGGTGAGCATGCTGCGTATGTAATCGTTGGAATCCATGCCGATGCTGGTCTTGCTCGACGCGGACAGCAGAAAATCGTGGAACACGTGAGCGATATGCTCGCGCGTGAGATTTTTCAAGTTCACCATCGCCGAGCTGATCTTCTGGACTTCCTTGGGTTCGAGATACTTCAGCACTTCGGCGGCTTCGCTTTCGCCGAGCGTCATCAGAAAGATCGCACTCTTTTCAACGCCGTCACTCATTGCCGCTCACCCATTCCTTTATCACGCTCGCGACGATCTTCGGGTCTTGCTGAACGATTTGCCTTGCCGCCTGCAAACCTTGTTCATACTGGGGAGAGCCTGATGAGGTGGGGATGTTCGCGAACTGTGCGGATGATGCGGCTCCGGCCGCTCCCGCTTCACCTTGTGCCGCAGGCCCATTCGCCGGCCCACTGGGGGGATGAAGCAAGGGTTTTAGCGCGGGTTTGATGACGCCGAATATGATGATCAGCATCACCACTGCGATCAGCACGTATTTCACCAGATTCTTGGCCAGATCGATCGTGTCGGGTTGTTTCCACAACGGGACTTCGGGAGGAGTGATTTCTTTTTCATCATTAAAGGCTATATTCTGTACATTCAATGAGTCACCCCGAGTCTTGTCAAAACCCACGGCGTCACTGACCAGATTATTGATCTGTGCTTTTTCCGCATCGCTCAGGGGCTTGAAGCTGACCTGACCTTTGGCATCGGTGACTTTGCGGTTGTTCAGCACCACGGCGACCGAAAGTCGTTTGATGGAACCTACCGGCAACTTGGTATGGCGTATGGTGCGATCCACCTCATAGTTCGTCGTTGATTCCTTGTGCAGGCTGGTGGGGTTGCTGACGTTGTTGGGCGAGCTGCCTGCCGCGGCGACGATAGGCGCGGTTGCCGGCACCGGCGGCTGGTTGCTCAATGCCCCTGGGACGCCACTCGCAGCGGAACTGCCATTCAATGTTTCCACCGTTTGCTGGCTGCGCAGCGTGCTGTCTTTGGTATTGGGTTGGTAGGTCTCCGCCGTCTGCTCGATTTGCGAAAAATCGATATCGGCGTTTACTTGGGCCCGCACGTTGGCCGCACCCAGCATCGGGGTCAGGATGGATTCGATACGCTCCACATAGTTTTGTTCGATCTGCTGGATGTATTTGAGCTGGTTCGCGTCCAAACCTTCATCGGACAGGCCTTCGTGATTGGCGCTCAGCAGCGTCCCGTTCTGGTCGACAACCGTCACGTTCTTGGCAGACATTTCTGGCACACTACTCGAGATGAGATGGACCACCGCGCTGACTTGTGCGGAATCAAGTAAACGACCCTGATGCAGAATCAGTACGACTGAAGCGCTGGGTTTTTGTTGCTCCTTGACGAACACCGTGGGTTTGGGGATAGCCAGATGTACCCGCGCCACCTGTACCGCGGCAATGCTCTGGACCGAGCGCGCCAGTTCCCCTTCCAGCGCGCGTTGGTAGTTGACCTGTTCGGCGAACTGGCTGATGCCGAACTTCTGGTTTTCCATCAGCTCGAAACCGACTGTTCCGCCCTTGGGCAACCCCTGGGTGGCCAGTTTCAAGCGGGTCTCATAGACCAGATTGGAGGGAACCATCAGCGCACCGCCGCCTTCGGCGAACTTGTACGGAACGTTCAGTTGTTGCAGGGATTCTATGATGGCCCCGCCATCCCGATCGGACAGATTGCTGTAGAGAACCCGATAATCGGGCGTCTGGCCCCACATCCACACGCTGCTCAGCAGTGCGATCAACGCGGCCACGCCGACCCCGATACTGATCATCTGCCTTGTGTTGAATTGCCCCAGACCCGTTGTAGGTATGCTTGCAGGTTCTGCCATGATTTTCGCGCTTGGTTAGCCATTGAGGCACTGAGCGCATTATCAGATTCGTCTGGCGTTTTGAAGTGTTGAATAAGGGGCGGATTGCTATGCTTTTCCGACCTAGAACATTGCACGGCCGGGACTATTGTGCGAACACTGAAAATGGAGAGCTAAATGAATACTTCCGCAGTAGATAACTTGTTGGCACAGATGCGGGTCGCTGCAGCGCAAGCAGGCTTGCGCGAGACAGCTCAAACGAACCAGACACCCAAGGTGGATTTCTCCAATGTACTGAAGTCATCCCTCGATGGCGTCGCACAAGTGCAGGCTAGGTCGGAGTCCATGCAGAAGGCATTCGTGATGGGGGATGACAAGGTGAGCCTGAGTGACACAATGATCGCGTTGCAGAAAGCAGGTGTCAATTTCCAGGCGACCGTGCAGGTGCGCAATAAATTCGTGCAGGCCTATAATGACATCATGAACATGCAGGTATAAGTCGCGGCACATCCATGTCGTAGCGCGCCAGGGCGCGGCAGTTTTTTCGAAGTTCCCGCTATTTGACGCGCTGCAAATGCAACACGTAACGATGCAACAGGACTTTTGACGGGTTATCCAGGTTCAGCAGTTCACAACCTGCGCGTTTGAAACTCTGACCCGATGTTCCGGTCAGGACGGCCATATTCTTCACCACTATCTTTCCGATGATCGAGCCGAACTCCGGAAGATCGATGCGGCAATCCGGGTAGGATATTCCCGGGAACAACTCGGTATCGTCCTCTGAGCAAATCAATCCGATTCCGCCGATGCTGATATCCATGACCGTGACCTCGCGCGGCAGCTTGCTCGTCTTGAGATTGCTTGCGATCACGCATTTCAACGGATTGGTGGCAGGGGTGGTCAGGCGAAAATATTCCCGCCGTTGCAGACGGAACAATTTTTCCGGGAGCGGCAGGAAAAAAGTCTTGTATCCCCGGTGTTCTTCCAGTGACGGCTTGCCCGAGGAGAATTGGATTTTCACGTTGAGGTGGGAGCCGACGACGATCAGGTCGTCGCTCGCGGAGATTTTTTGATTGGTTGCGGCATCGGGACTCTGTTCCAGCCACAGACCGTGGGTCTCCACAAACAATAACGTTGCCAGGATGAATTCGTTCGCGTTTCCGTAATACAGCGCGACAGGCCTCCGCCTCTCGGAGATGTCGCGCAGGGTGAACGCGATCTCCCTGGCGGATGTAATGCAGTATTTGTCTTCCGAGTCGCCGGAAAATACCTTGACCTTCAATGTAATGTCTTTGTCCATCTAATTGTTCCGTATCCGTGGTTGTGTTTTGATCCGCGCGTTGCATGATAGCAAAACTATTTTTTTATAAACGGGGGAATAGCGGTTCTGTCGACATGTTCCAGTCGATATAGCCAGGCCAGCAGTTCGGCCACAGCCAGGTAAAGCCGGGGAGGAATTTGTTGGTCCAGCTCGACTTGCATCAACAGGCCGATCAGGTCTTCTGATTCGTGCACATAGATGCCGTGTTGCCTGGCGCGTTCGATGATGGCCTGTGCGATCAGTCCGCGCCCTTTGGCCACGACCTTGGGTGTGCCGGCTGAATTTCCGTAAGCCATCGCGACCGCATATTGCTGTGCTGTGGGTGCGGGGTGTTTCATGGTGTTTCCACTGCCGCCGAGATCAGCGGGATGTCGATATCAGCCAGCGCGGATTGCAATTTTGGCATGGCCCGATTGAACAATGAGGCCGTGGCTGAGTCCGCCGCATGCAGGGCCAGTTTCAACCCGTTTTCGGAAAAAACCAGTCGTGCATGGACATCGCCCAGCTTGGGTAGCGCTAGTTCAATTTCCGTGCTCCACTGGCGTTCATCCTGCTGAACGCGGTGAGGTTCAGGCTGGCCCTGTATTTCCCACTGCATTTCCTGCCCCGGCCAGACTTGCCCGGACCAGGTCAATTGATGGGTTTCCAGCGTATGCAGTTGTTGCTGAACCAGGGGTAATAATTCCCTTGCAATCGGCATGGCCGCTTCGGCTGCTTTGCCGTTTTGACTTATGGACAAGGCAGGTGTATTCAACTCATCGGAACGTTCTGTTTGGTCCGCACCGGGCGAGGCCATGCGTTTATCCAGCAGTTGGTTTTGTGGTTCGGTCAGTAACTGCGCCAGACTGCGTACACCCATTATCCACTGCGCCTGATGAGATTCGTAAAAAAGACCGCTATTGGCCAACGCATCACGCAGCGCAGCGGCGAGTTGTTTGCTGTCCGGTGCGGTGTCAGCTGTCTGCCACACTGCAGTGCCGCCGAGTTTCCGGAAAATGGGCTGCTCAAGCGGCAACTCCGCAAGATTGGAGAATATGCGTGCCGCTGCGCTAATTTGCTCTTGGGTTGAAATCGGGGTGGATGAGGCGAAAATGCCAAAAGTCAATTGTGGTTTGTTCGAGATGACCTGAAGATTAAGCAGGTCGCCGCTGCGTATGTTGTCCGGCAGGCGCATCTGCAAGCTTTGTCCGGCGACCAGCACCTTGAATAAGCCCGCGCTAACCCGGGACTGTACCGATCCCTGTAATTGCTGCCCGGGTTCAAGTTTGGTTATGGGATAGGCTGTGTCGGCAGCAGCAGTGACAAGCGGCTTGCCTGAGCGTAACACTGCTTGCAGTGCATTGGTCAGGTTGGTTGGTTGCATTGCGCATGCTGTTGCAAGAGTTAATTGTCGGCGAAATAAACCTGTTGCAGCCGTTGCTCTTGGCGATTACTGTGCATGATGCGCTGCAACTGTTCCATCCACGGCTCGGTGCGATTGCGAATCTCGGCATCGTCAGCCAGGATTTTTTTAATGATCTCGATCTTGAGCAGCCTGGCCTGTTCATCCAATGTGCTGGCCGCATCGACGGGCTTCATGGTGGCGACGTGCTGGCTGCATTGCTTTTCGAGAACGGTCAGATGATCCCATTCACCTTGCACGGCCGCTTCGCGCATCCGGCCGGTCAGCGCAGACAGTGATTCGTAATTGCTGACGACCTGGTTTGCAGCGGTCTGGGGCGTTGTTTGATTGTTCATCGTCTTATCCTCGGGCGTAGATCAGTTGCTCGCTTTGGGCGGGTTTGGATGGTGTCAACGGGGACGGCTTGTTGGGGCGGATGTCCGACCAGGCTTCTTTTAATTCGGACAGCATGCGAGTGACCTCATCCAGTGTGACGGTGTCATTTTTCAAGTTGGCATCAAACAGGCGGCTGATCATGTAAGCGTATAGCGCAGAAAGGTCTTGTGCCAATGTGCCTCCTGCGGTCTTGTTCAGGCTTGCATCCAAACCTTCGCCGATGATACTGATGGCATGAGAGATAGATTTTCCTTTGGCTGCGATTTCTTTGCGCTGCATTTCGCTTTTTGCATTGCCGATTGCTTTCAGCGCGCCTTCGAACAACATCAAGATCAGTCTGTGCGGATCGGCAGCCGTCACACCAGATTCGAGACCGACTTTGGTATAGGTGCTAATGGCAGCAAAGTTGTTCATGATGATGTCCCTATAATTGGTTTTATTAGTACTGCTGTGTCACAAAGCTAATCTTGAGTCTGTCCAAGTGCAAAGCTGGCAATGACCCAGAACCCTTGCAAGTGCGATGCTTACCCCCGCAACGATGGCCTGACGAATCTGTCCCATGGCTACCTAAGATTAGAACTTGAAAATTGTTGTGTCAGGTAGCTGCTGGTGCTGTTCATGCTGGTCAGCAGCATATTCAGATTGGTGTATTGCTGTAGATATTGGGCTTGCAGTACGGTCATTTGTGCGGTCATTTGGGTGATCTTATTTTGCTGGTCGGTAATGGTGGAATTGATCGCAGTAGTCGCGCTGGGTATCAATCCATTACCCGGCGCAAGAACCGAATTCGCCCAAGTGTTCATGTTGGTGCCGACACCGGTTGCCGAAGTGAGCAGATTACTGACATCGCTAAAGTTATTGGTCAGCGCATTGCTTAATGTCGCGCTATCGACTGACAGCGTTCCATCGGTTTGCAAAGCAACGCCGATTTGAGCCAAATAGCTCAGACTGCCCCCCGCCGCCGGGGTGGTCGCGGTGTCCAGGACGCTCTGCATTTGATTCATCATCATGCGCACAGTGCTGTTGCCGGGCAAGTCTCCCGCCCCGGTGGTGGCCCCGCCGGTCGTAGAGGCTGTGCCATAGGAAGAGACGGTCTGCAGTTCGTTCCATAATGCATTGTATGCGGTAACAAACGATGTGATATTGGCAGTTACCCCTTGCGTGTTCGGCCCAACTGTCACGACGGCAGGTGATGAAGTGAGGCTGGCGAGACTCAGGGTGACGCCTTGGACGGCATTTGTTACGGTATTCGACGCGCTGCTGATCGCGATGCCATTCAAAGTGAAGCTGGCATTTTGCGCCGCAACGGTTTGGCTCATATTCATGGCCCCTGCTGGATTGTAGGCCAGTAGAGTGTTGATGGTGCCATCTCCTCCCGAGGTGGTGATCTGGAGACTGTTGCTGGCGCCGGTACTATTTGATGTCAGGGCTATATGATACGGTGCGGTGGCACTGCCGTCATTGATGATGGTTGCGGTCACGCCGATATTGGCTGAGTTGATCGCCAATGCGATGCCCGACAAAGTGTTGTTGGTGCTATCGATGGTGATGCTTTTCGTGGCGCTGCCGTTGGAGGTAAAGGTGGTGCCACTGGTGGTGCCGAAAGCGAAGGTGACCGTGGTCGCGGTTCCGTTACTGATGGCTGTGCTGCTGCTAGCTTGTCCAGCAGAGACCAGGCTTTGCGATTGTGCCAGCGCGGTTATATTCATGGAATAGCTGCCAGCGACCGCATTGCTGGCAGCAGTTGCGGTGACGGCTGCGGTATTGGATGAGCTGGCGCTATTTACGACAGCGGAGATATTCAAGTTGGTGATTGCGGTTTGCAGACTGGAGACCATTCCACTGATGGTGCCGAAATCGGATAGTTGCGTCTGCTCAGTACTGATCTGCGTGTTGAGCGCGGTGATAGGCTGTTTGGCAACCGCCATCAACTGTGACACCAGCGACTGGACATCAATTGTGCCCGGGGCTGATGATGAAGCAACTGAGGTGGTTGTCATGTTCGGTCTCCTACGCTTTCTGATTAAATAACAGACCTTGCCGTTTTTCGGTTTGATCTATCGCTTGTGCGATAGCCAAGGTGACTTTTGAGGGAAACTGCGCGACCACCTGCCCGGTTGACGAGTCGGTCACACTTACGATGGGGGTTTTTGTGGTGGTATCAACGCTGAACGCTAGACTGATATTCGACTGCTGCATCGCTTGGTTCAGGCTACCAACGGCACTGCTTAATTGTGCGGGCGATGGGTCAGGAGCCGATAGGTTGTTCGATGGACTTGCGCTTGCGACGTTCGGAACGATACTTGACGCACCATAGCCCATAGCAGGGATTGGTGGCGCGACTGGAACGGCGACGCTGGTATCTTGAATGAGCATTTGACCTCTCCTTTGCTCGAAGCCCCGACCCAATCAAGCTGATCGGGGCTTCGTTAGTTTGCTTAACGTAACAAAGTCATTACGGTATTCGGTGTCTGGTTCGCCTGGGCCAGGACCGCTGTTCCGGCCTGTTGCAGGATGTTGTTTCGTGTCATCGCCGTCGTGGCTGCCGCATAATCAGTATCCATAATACGGCTGTACGATGCGGACAAGTTGACCGAAGTGGTCTGCATAACAGCAACAGCAGAATTGAATGTCGCGATGTCAGCACCGAAGAGTTGGCGTGAGTTGGTGACCGCAGTGATGTCCGCACTGATGCCGGCAACCGTAACGGAAGTGGGTGCCGCAATTGCCACGCCTACGCCTGTCACGGTACCTCCGCTGCCGTTTACAACGACGGCACCAGTAGCAGTAGTTAATCCAGCGATACGAGCGTTTTCTGCGAGCAGAGCAGTAGTCTCGGGACCGGAAGCTGTGCCACCCAGTTGAACCGCGATTTGATAGAGACGTTGCAGGTTGGCAGTCATCTGCGCTCCATATCCGTCATTGATTTGTGCGGTTGAAATGCCGTTATTGGCATTCTGGATAGCGATGTTGGTACCGTTGATTTGGCTATCGTATTTAGTAGCGATACCCAGGCCGGTAGGGTCGTCTGCAACGCTATTGATGCGCAGGCCTGAAGACAACTGCTCTTGGGCGGTACGTAGTGCATTGGCTGAGACGTTCAGTGCGGCACCGGCGAACAGGGCTGCAACGTTGGTGTTGATGACTTGTGCCATGATAATTCTCCTTATAACTAGGGTTTATGTCCGGCTTAAGTGCCGTTTACGTTGGTTTTGTGCTGCATATCAACCTCGGTTAGTCCAGTTATCGGTATGAGTTCAAAAATCTTTAGGGTCGGGATGGAAATTTTAAGTCAACCATCAATCTTGCTTATCAATTCAGCGGTTAAACGCACGCAACGCTTCTGTCACCTTTGCGATCACGGTTTGCCAATCCCCTTGTGTTTTCTGCCGGAACAGGCGCAACGAGGGATACCAGGGGCTGTCATCGCGTTCACGCAGCCAGCGCCAGTCGGTCGTGTTGGCGGGGAGCAGTACCCAGCAGGGTTTACCCAATGCCCCTGCCAGATGCGCGACGGAAGTATCGACGCAGATCACGAGATCCAGTTGTTCGATGATGGCTGCGGTATCGGCGAAGTCGCTGACCTCCGAACCCAACGCGAGGATGGGTCGCTCGATAGACGGACTGTTCGCCTCTTCTTCCCCTTGTCCCTTCTGTAAGCTGATGAACGATACACCTGGTACCGACCAGAGCGGTGCCAGGGTGTGCAGCCCGGATAGCGACCGGTGGGCATCGTGCTTGTGTTCCGCACTTCCTTTCCAGACCAATCCCACTTTGCAGGTGCTTGTTGGCAACCGGTCGCGCCATTTATCGAGGCGTGCAGGCGAAGCGTAAAGGTAAGGCTCTGTACCCGGTATCGTGTCCAGTGTGGTATCGAAATACAAGGGCAGGCTTAACGGGAAGGACCAGTAGTCATAGCTGCCGACTCCGGATAAGTCTGTGATGATGTCATCCACTCCCGGCACAGTTTCGAATAGTGCTTTGAGGGGCGCGGGACAAAGCAAAGTCAGGCGGGAGACACCGCGCGCTTTGAGCAACGGGGCATAGCGAACGAACTGGATGTGGTCGCCAAAGCCTTGTTCTGTCCAGATCACCAGCGATTTTCCCAGCAAGGATTCGCCTTTCCATTGGGGACAGGGGAGACTTGGGAGCTTAAACGTGGACTTTTTGATGCTCGGGTTGTACCGCTGTTCGCAATACGGCCATCCTTCCGCATATCGACCTTGACTCAGGAGCAGCAGACCCAGATTGTAATGCGCTTCGGCGAAACCCTGATTGAGTGATTGCGCGTGACGGAAGTTGCTTTCGGCCTCGTCGAGTTTGCCTGCATTAATGAGCGTCAAACCCAAGTTGTTCAGTGCCTCAAGGTAATCAGGTTTGCGCTGAAGGGTGTGTCTGTACGCGGCTTCCGCTTCGTCTACGCGCCCCATCTTCATGAGTGTGACACCAAGGTTATTCAATGCTTCGGCATAGTCAGGCTTGAGCCGCAAGGCGTGGTGGTAACTTTTCTCCGCCTCGTCCAGTCGAGACAGGTCGTAGAGGGTCGCACCCAGATTGTAATGCGCCTCAGTATGCTCTGGCCTGAGCTGCAAGGCCCGTCGATAGCTCGCCACAGCCTCTTCCAGTCGCCTCATATGCTGGAGATTGTTGCCCAGATTGTAATGCGCCTCGGCATGATTCGGGTTGAGTTGCAGTGCCCGCCGATAACTCACTTCAGCCTCATTGGTACGATCAAGGTCGTAAAGGGTCACCCCCAGATTGATGTGTGCCTCAACGTAATCCGGTTTGAGCTGTAACGCGCGTCTAAATATCTTTTCCGATTCGTCCGACCGCCCCAAATAACTGAGCGTGTTGCCCAGGTTGTTATAGGCTTCGGCATCGTCCGGTAAGAGTGTGATCGACTCTTGCATGGCCAATAGGGCATCCTCATTACGTCCCAGTTTTTGTAAGGCCAATCCCAGTCCTTTCCAGCCGAATCCGTGCCTGGGATAACGCTCCGTCATTTGCCGGGCAAGCATGACGACCTCGGTGAATTTCCCGTTGTTGAACCGGTCGAGCAGAGCATCGATCTCTGGTTGGCCAGGAGTTTTCTGCTTGTTAGCACTGTGTTTTAGCGGTTTATTCAGTGTGGGATGTGTGTCTTTTGAATTGGGTTGTTCCACACCCAATCGACAGGCTAATGCATCAATCTCTGCTCCTTGCAATCCATGTTGCCTGGCAAAGGCAAGTTGCTTCTGTGCTTCCTCCCGCTGCCCTGACTGCATCAAGGCATCGATGTAATCCAGCCAGTATTTCCGGTTCGCCGGATCGGCAGCCAGTGCGGTCTCGAAGTATGGTAGCGCGGCCGCAGCCTGTCCCTCATGGACGGCCATCTCGCCCATGCTGTGATTTGCTTCAGGGTTATTCGGCTGCATTTCCAGAATGGCACGGCACAGCCTTACTGCCTCCTCGAGCTCACCGTGCGCGACATTCGGTTCGATCTTTGCGGCAGCGGGCCGTTGTGTGGCCTCGGCTGGCAGTGTGTTTTTTGCGTTGTGATCGGAAGCAGTCTTCATCGAATCTGACTTGAACGCACGCAATGCTTCTGTCACATTTGCGATCACGGTTTGCCAATCCCCTTGTGTTTTCTGCCGGAACAGGCGCAACGAGGGATACCAGGGGCTGTCATCGCGTTCACGCAGCCAGCGCCAGTCGGTCGTGTTGGCGGGGAGCAGTACCCAGCAGGGTTTACCCAATGCCCCTGCCAGATGCGCGACGGAAGTATCGACGCAGATCACGAGATCCAGTTGTTCGATGATGGCTGCGGTATCGGCGAAGTCGCTGACCTCCGAACCCAACGCGAGGATGGGTCGCTCGATAGGCGGACTGTTCGCCTCTTCTTCCCCTTGTCCCTTCTGTAAGCTGATGAACGATACACCTGATACCGACCAGAGCGGTGCCAGGGTGTGCAGCCCGGATAGCGACCGGTGGGCATCGTGCTTGTGTTCCGCACTTCCTTTCCAGACCAATCCCACTTTGCAGGTGCTTGCTGGCAACCGGTCGCGCCATTTATCGAGGCGTGCAGGCGAAGCGTAAAGGTAAGGCTCTGTACCCGGTATCGTGTCCAGTGTGGTATCGAAATACAAGGGCAGGCTTAACGGGAAGGACCAGTAGTCATAGCTGCCGACTCCGGATAAGTCTGTGATGATGTCATCCACTCCCGGCACAGTTTCGAATAGTGCTTTGAGGGGCGCGGGACAAAGCAAGGTCAGGCGGGAGACACCGCGCGCTTTGAGCAACGGGGCATAGCGAACGAACTGGATGTGGTCGCCAAAGCCTTGCTCTGTCCAGATCACCAGCGATTTTCCCAGCAAGGATTCTCCTTGCCATTGGGGACAAGAGATATTCGGCATCTTGCTGATGGGTTTTTTGAGGCGCGGATCGTAACGTGACTCGTAATGCGGCCAAGCGCGTACATAACTTCCTTGTGCGAGGAGTATCAAGCCCAGGTTGTAGTCAACTTCGGGCGGGTGTTCATCACGTTCCAGTGCGCATCGGCAACTGGCTTCGGCTTCTTCCAGGTGCCCCTGCTCCATGAGAATGATGCCTAAATTGCTATACGCCCAGATAAAATCAGGATCTATCTGTAATGTTCTGCGGCAGCGGAATTCTGCCTCGTCGAGTCGACCGGCATGCATCAACAGAACACTGTAATTGTTATTCGCTTCCGCGTAATCAGGGTCGATTTGCAAGGCACGATGATAACTGGCTTCCGCTTCGTCCTGCCGACCTGTGTCCATCAGCAGAACGCCCAGCAGGTTATGTGCTTGCAGGTAATTGGGGTTGCTTTTGAGCGCGCGCCGACAGCTCGCTTCGGCTTCTGCCATTTGTCCATCGCGCATCAGTGTTGAGCCGAGGTTGTTATGCGCTTCCGCGTCATGCGGCAACAATGTGGTCGCCTTTTTCATGCAGTGGAGCGCTGCTTCGATCTGCCCAAGTTTGTTGAGCACTGCTCCCAGCATCTTCCAGCCGAATCCGTGCAAGGGGAAACGCATCGTCATCGTCTTGGCCATTGATTCGGCTGCGCTGAATTGTCCCTGATTAAACAGGGACACCAGTTTGTTCATCTCCTGCGCACCGGGCTTTGCCCACTTGTGAGCTTTGATGTTGCCCGGCTTGCCCGGGTCGTTCTGGTTTTTATGGTTTTTTTTTGCCGGCGCAGCCGGCAACCCTGCTTGAATCTGCACGTGTTCGATTGAGATAGTGCTTTTTTGAATAAGGTGAGCTGCCCAACCCGGCACATTGGTACAGAAATAATGAAATCCTGCCGAGAAGCTGCCAAAAGAAAATTCGTTCTGTTGGGCGAGGATGGAAAGACTCTTCCTCGAAAACAAACTGATATGCCCATTACGAGGAGAGGCGTACCACCAACTTAGCTTTTGCTTGGGATGAATGTTCCCGTCAGACAGCAGCGTCGAAAATAAAATGATGCCATTGGGGGAGAGCAGGGAGCGTAAGTTCGACATGAGTGTGTGAACCTCAGGCACGTGTTCAAACACCTCAAACACAGTGATCAGGTCGAAGTTGCCAAGCTGGCGGATGTCGGTGTCTCTGTCCACAAAAGGATCATAGGAAATCGACTGCCAGCCAGCTTCACTCAGCAACCTTGACAGAAGGCCGCTCCCGCCACCGTAGTCCAGGTGTCTGATCGCACGGGTGCGTTCGCCAAACATCGCGATCAGACTTTGTGCACTCGCTTTGGGTCTGTCCTCGATGTAGTCCGGGTCCACCAAGACATATTCATTGTTGTATATCCTGCGCTCGAACTCTTCGATCGGCCAATTCGAAATCTCCGGGGCGAAACAAAAATAGCAGTTGTTGCATCGCACATAGGTAATCGGTATGCCTGCCGGGCTGAGGAACTTGCCACGGGCCTCCTCGCAGGATTTATTGAAGTCCACGACATCGAGTATCGAGCATATACCATTGCAAACGGGGCAGCTTAAACGCGGGGGCAGGGTCGTGCTAACGGCATCGACAGGTTGGCCAATCACGCGGCTTGCCAATGCCTCAACTTCTTCCCCTTGTAGTCCATGCTGCCGTGCAAAGCAGAGTTGCTCCCGTGCTTCTTCCGGTTGATCTGCCTGTATCAGGGCATCGATGTAATCCAGCCAATATTTCCGGTTCGCCGGGTCGGCAGCCAGTGCAGTCACGAGGTACGGTAGCGCGGCCGCAGCCTGTCCGGCATGGACGGCCATCTCGCCCATGCTGTGATTGGCTTCAGGGTTGCTCGGCTGCATTGCCAAAATATCACGGCAAAGTTTCACTGCTGCTTCGAGCTCCCCGTGTGCGGTGTCCGGATCGGTCTTTTCGGATACAGGTCGTTGGGATGATGCACTGGCCGGCATTTTTTTCAGCGGGTGGTGGGTCGAATCGGTGATCTCCGACAGGCCATTAACCTGCTTACCCTCTTCACGCGGAATGCATAGCATGTTGAACGACGCGACATTGCCGTACTCGTTTTTTGTTACCCCGAAATAATTATCCGGATTAAACAGCGACGGAATGTGCCACCACAATCGGTAGTCGAGTGCCATGACTTGCTCGATCAGTGCCTGACTATTTTCAACTCTGTCGTTTTCCAGATATATCCAGGGTCGATGTTGCTGGATAGTTCTCATCGCTCCCTGCAATACTTCGCCTTCCATGCCCTCAACATCGAGCTTGATCAGATCAACTTTCGGCAGACCCGCTATCAATTCATCAAGCGGCATCACGTTGACAGACACCCCGCGCGCATCATGCTTCTCCAATGACACCTCGCCGAAGTTCTGCATCTGCGGTGCTGCATAATCCACAACAGGAATGCTCATCGTCTCGTGTCTCGCACCACACCCGCAGTTGTGCGTGACCACATTGAACAAGCCATTGAGCGAGATGTTGGCACAGAGATATTGCGCAATGACAGGTTGCGCTTCGACCGCGATGACCATGCCGTGGGGCCCGACCTTTTTTGCCAATGAGATGGTATGCACACCAATATTGGCACCCACCTCAACGACCACATCTCCCGGCAGGACTAATGAAGATAGGAACCTGTCCTCTATCTCACAACACTCCCCATACTGGATGAGCGCGTATCCCAGATAGGAGTCGTAGCGATTGGCCAGGAACCGTCCGTTGCGCCCGTTCACCAGAAAATTAAAATCGTTGAGCTGGGTCAGGTTTTTCATCTGGATCAGGCTTTCATCTGGTTAGATTTGCATCGGGCTCCACCCGGTAGAAGCGATAGCAACGGATATTCCACGGCGGCAACATTCAAGGGCTTTGGTGACATCGCACTCGTCCGAAAAATGGAAATTGGCAGATTGGACGTCGGACTATCGAGCGACCATAACCTGGTTCTTGCCGACTTTTTTTGCCTGATACATCGCCTTGTCGGCACGTCCCAGAACATTTTCCTGGTCTTCTTGGGGGGCCCGTAATGTAATGCCGGCACTGAAGGTGATCAGGATGCGGTCGTTCTCGTGCAGGAAGAACTTCTTGGTGAGTTCGCGTTGCAGGCGAGTGATGATGAATTCAGCGTTCGCGATGTCGGTATCTGGCAGAATGATGACGAACTCCTCGCCGCCGTAACGCGCGACTGAATCGCTGGGGCGTAATGTCTCCTTGATCACGCTGCTCAGGTGGATCAGCGCGTGGTCTCCTGCTTGATGGCCCAAAGTGTCGTTCAGGCGCTTGAAGTTGTCTATGTCGAGCAACGCGACGCAAAGCGGTGCTTCGCCCCGGTCCGCGCGCGTGGCCTCGCGTGCGAAGGCCTCGTCCAGTCCGCGACGGTTGAGTGTGCCGGTGAGCTGGTCTTCGTATACCAGTTCGCTGACCTGTTCCAGCTCCTGTTCCAGTTTCCTGATCTTGTCTTCAGATTCCTGGACCTGCTTGCGCGTGGTGAGCAGTTCTTCGTGGGAGCGCAACGCGCTGGCCTGGATGATGCGAGTGTCCTGCATGATGTCATCAAGCAGATGGCTGAGTTCGGTGATGTTGTTGGTCTTGCCGATCTTCTGGCTGTAACTTTCGATCTTGTGATGATAATCGCCAGTGCTCTTGGTCAATTCACCCAGACGATCAATGAAGGTGGTCATCAGGCTCTTGAGCGTGATTTTTGCATCTGTCAGGCTCTGTTTAAGCAGGCTCTGCTTGATGATGGCATCGCGCAGGCTGCGCTCGGCATCAGCGATGATGCGCTTGTCAATCGGATTGGCTACGATTCCCTGCAGCGTGGCAATCTGTCCGTGCAGCCACTCTTCATCCTCGACCAGTTCACCCACGTTCTCGACCAGCAACCGCAACAGGCGAACCAAGCCTTCCTGTATTTTGACTTTGTCTCCGCCTCGCAATTCCATTTTGATCCAAAACTGGCGCAGCTGTTTGGCCAGACTGGTGATCTGATCATAGTCGGTTGCCGCGCGTATCTGCTGTGCGAATGAATTCACCTCGGCACTGAATTCAGGCTGGGTGATGAGGATGCTTTCCAACGTTTGTGCGAGCAATTCGCGCAGTTGGGAGTCCATCCCTACACCGGTGGTAGATGAGTGCGTTGAACTGGTCGCAGGCGTACTTGCGCCGGCGGCAACAGGAGGGGTATCAGCCAACGGCTCGGTCGTGCCGGAAGAGGACGATGGTGTCACTGTCCATGAGCGCACCAAACCGTTGAGTTTTTCGAACAGGTTCTCAGGATTGCCGGCGAAGCGGTTCAGCACCGTTTCCAAGCCTTCTTTCTTGCGGGTGATGGTCAGGCCTTTGTGCGGCGTTTCCAGTTGTCGCAGCAGGTCGCGTATCAGTTCCGACCAGGAAGGGGGGAGGGCGCCGCCTTCCTTGGAGAGAGGCAGGAGCTTTTCCAATTCTGCGAGATAGTTCTGCCAATCTTTGGCTGCCAGCGATTTTTTCAGTTGATGACCTGCTGCCGCAGATTTGCCCGTTTGCTTGTGCAACAAATCGGCAATGCTGCGCAGCACCTGCTGGGCATCATCATTTTCTTCCTCGGCGACACCGCTGATCTCGGCGTAGATCTTGCCGTAGTTGGCCGGCGTAGGGGGAGTCTTGCGTAACGCCAGCGCCTTTAAGGTTTCGCGGGCGATTTCTGACGGATTGGTAAATTGGTTGCTCATGACTCGGGACATTGAATGGCTTGTCCGCGATTATCTGGCAGCGTGGAAATTGAAAAGGATCGAATAACGGGGAAGTATGCCCCTAATTCAATCAGGACGTTTCCACTAAATGATGGGTGATCGCATAGTGAATTGCCTCAGCATTGTTCTTGAAACCCATTTTTTCCAGCATTCGTGTACGGTAGACACTAACTGTTTTGGGGCTTAGAGTCATTGAATCAGCGATTTCCGAGAGAGTCCTGCCTGAAGAAATAAGGCAGAGTGTTTGATACTCGCGATTGGACAGGGTCTGGTGTAGCAGTTCTCGAGATTCACCGATAAGGCTATTGAGTAATTGTTCAGCCATGCTTTTGCTGATGTATTTTTGGCCACTTAGAACTTGGCGAATCGCATCGACAAGTTGATCGGGTGCACTCTGTTTATTGAGGTAGCCCAGTGCGCCCGCTTTCAGCGAGCGCACTCCGTAATGATCTTCCGGATGCAT
Source organism: Candidatus Gallionella acididurans (assembly GCA_001577345.1). Taxonomy (GTDB): domain Bacteria; phylum Pseudomonadota; class Gammaproteobacteria; order Burkholderiales; family Gallionellaceae; genus Gallionella; species Gallionella acididurans. The sequence goes on along the minus strand of LSLI01000002.1, from coordinate 5,809 downwards.
GCTGAGCATGATGACCCTGATATCAGGATGATCCAATTTGAGCTGTTTGAGAACATCGATACCATGTTTGTCCGGCAAGGAGATATCAAGCAAGATCAAGTCATATCGCTGTTCGCGCGCCATACTGATGGCCTGCACGCCACTCTCGGCTTCTCCGGTGACCTGGAGGTCAAGAGTTTCGTCGAGAATTAATTTTAATCCTTTGCGGATTAAAGCATGGTCATCTACTACGAGGATTCTGGTCATAGGTTAATGGCTTTTGCGGAAACAGAAATTATTTGTTCCACCTTGGGCAACTGAAGTGCTTTACTACCGTCCCGGTTGCCTTACGTCCATTATTATTAATGGCAGAGCAATTATACATCATTCCCGGAAAGCTCCGCGGGCCGGAAAGCTCCACGGGCAAGGACCACCCTATTTTTGAAAGATCCGTTTTGCGGCTGATTCGGGGCTGTTCTTTCTGCAAGCAAATGACCAAACACATGGAGCATTCACCCTCTATTCAGCACGCCATTTCAATTCAACTACGGGCATATTGCATGGCATTGCAGAGAAAATAGATTTGGGGAAACAATGATATTTCACCATCCACATGAACTCACCGCTGGACATTGTGCTTATTCAAAAGATGTGGAGTATTAAATGGCGGTTATCACCGTGTTTAATCAAAAAGGTGGCGTCGGGAAAACCACCACTTGCCTGAATGTGACTGCTGCACTCGACATCGCGCAGCAGTGCCCTATCGCACTGGATATGGATCCCCAGGCGCACTTGACCCTGTCCAGTGGAGTTAAAGGGACTTCATCGGATAGTGGCATGGCCGCATTCTTCAAACACAAAACTCCGCTTGACCGCTTGCTGTGCCAAACGCCGCGCGGTTGGAAGATCATTCCCGCGACGCTGGAACTGGCCAAGGTAGATGCTCTGTACGGCAGCGATGCAAAGGCGGCAACCTTGCTCAAACAGGGCTTGCGCGAAGAACTGGCGCTTACCGGCGCACCCATCATGATCGACTGCTGCCCGATGCTGGGCGTACTGACGCTGAATGCCCTGTTAGCCACCGACAGGGTTTTGATTCCGGTATCGGCCGATTTCCTTTCGCTGCAGGGTGTTCATCGTTTGGATAGCGCGCTCGATGTGCTGGAAAAGAAATTACACCGCATTTTTGAGCGGCGTATTGTCATAACGCGCTTCGATTCGCGGCGCAAACTTTCCTACGACATCTACGATAAACTCAAGGAACGCTACGGTTCTCGAGTCTGCAATACGCGCATCGGGGAAACCGTCGCACTCGCGACCAGCCCGATGCACAGCCAGGACGTGTTTGCTTTTGCGCCGCATAGTCCGGGCGCGACGGACTATCTGGCTTTGACCAAGGAATTGCTGGACTCGGGTTTCTTTGCGACGCCTGCCTGACTTCAGGGTCACATAAGCCAAACATAAAGGGTCGAACGATGCATATCGTCGACCTGTAAGGTTTCTTGCGGCGGGTGCTCGAGCACATCGAAGGTATTGCTGATGAACTTCGTACCAGGACGCATTTCGGTGTGTGCCTTATTCCAGAGCTTTTCCATCGGTACCGGGGAAAGATAGGCAAACACAATGTCGCACTCAGACAAATCGCAGTCCCACAAACTTCCCCACTGCACGCGGCAATTGCGGTAGCCCAGCAGCCTGATACGTAACCAGCTGCAGAAGAACGGCAAAGGTGCGGACTCAACTCCGATGTACTGTCCATCCGGGCGAACACTGGCAAGATGAGTCAGTACCCCGCCCAAGCCGGAGCCCAGATCGATAAAGGTGAAACCCGTTCCGGCTTTTTCGCCTGGCAACATATGCTCAATGGCCTGCCACACTTTGTTGCTGGAAAGATACAGCGGCACCTGCGTGCGGAACGTGCTCCAATACACAAGCAACAAAATCAGAAACGCGCCAAGAAAAAGTGAGGGAGGGAATTCGGCTGCAAGCATCAGCACCAAAGCTGGTGCAAATAGTAATTGGATTGCCAACCACCATTTAGCGAGTCCGGCGATGAAACTGAAAATCAACGCGAATAGACCGCAGAGCGCGGCGATTAACAGCGGCGAGCCATGCCAACCTGTAACCTTAACCGTCAACAGCAGAAGTACAATAGCTGCAAATTGAAGCAGCAGCGCAACGATGGAAGGTGGGAATTTTATCTGCATGGGTTGCATAACACAGTTAATCCGTTTTGCAATAAATCGTATCGCATAAGTATAATTCACACGCAGTCACCTGCGCCTCCGGCGAAGCATTCCAGTTTGATTGGAACGAAGGCTGGGCGGTCATTGCGGGCGAGCATACCAGGTTGCAGATCGCACATTCAAGTTAAGTCACAGGCGAGCATTCTTCCTGCGTGCCTATCTGCTCCAGACCCACGAGATGCTGTTCGACCACATTGGGAGTTCGAAGAAATTAGCGGGTTCAAAGTTTCGGTCACGAAATTGTCAAACTCAGATTACATTTAACCCATAAGCGCAAAGATAGTCGAGATATTTCGCTCGCCTGATCATTGTGGATTCAAACCTTGAAGTAATCCATATCCTTCTTCAGCTTCCCGGCCAACATATTCAACTGATCCGCCGCCGCCGCGTTGCTTTGGGTGGCGGCATTGGTCTGCTCGGTCATTGTGGAGATGCTCTCAACATGGCCGGCGATCTCGTTAGCCGTCACCGCCTGTGCCTTGGTGGCAATCGCAACCTCCCGCGCCTTGGACAGCGAGTCGGTCGCCTGACGCTGGATATCGTCGAGCAAACCGGTCGCCTGCAGGGCCAGCTCCTGGCCCTGTTTGACCAGCGGTGTAGCACTTTCCATCGCAACCACCGTCTTCTGGGTATCCGTCTGGATGGCATCGACCATCTTGGAGATCTCGGCCGTCGCCTGTGACGTCCGCTCCGCCAGCTTCCTCACCTCGTCCGCAACCACCGCAAAACCCCGGCCCTGCTCGCCAGCCCGCGCAGCTTCGATAGCCGCATTCAAGGCCAGCAGGTTGGTCTGATCGGCAATCTCCTTGATGACCTGGGTGATCTTCCCGATCTCCTGTGAGCGGTCGACCAAGGACTGGATACGCCCGGTGGAATCCTTAACGGAGGCTGCGATATGCTCAATCTTGTTCGCGGCCTGACGTACGACATCGCCTCCTCTGCCGGCCAGATCGGCCGTCTCGCGCGAGTTGACTTCCGTCGTCATGGCGATCTCCGACACTTCGTTGATACTGACGGTGAGCTCTTCGATTGCCGCAGCCGTCGCGGCGCTGGACTCGGCCTGGTTGCGCGTGGCCAGACTGATCTCGTTGGCCGCCACCGACAATTCTTTGGATTCTTTGGCCAGTACTTCGGTGCTGGCGAGTATGCTGCGCACGATGCCGGCCAACCTGTCCTGCATCGTCCCCAGGGTCGCCAGCAGGTTGCCAGGCTGGTCGCTGGAAGAAACGATGCGCCGCGTCAGGTCGCCGCTGGCGAATCCTTCCGCCTGTTCCGCGGCCACGGCGGGCTCCCCGCCGATCTGGCGTTGCACACTGCGGTTGATCGTCCAGCCCAACGTGCCGAGGATGACCGCGATCACCCCGAGGAACAGGATGGACCTCAGCGCCGCCTGCCTGAAATCGGCATCCACATCCTCGATATACACGCCTGTCGCAAGCCACCAGCCCCAGGGCTGGAACACCTTGGCGTAGGCCACCTTTGGAATCGGATCGTTGGAGCCGGCCTTGGGGAACATGAAGTCCATGTAAGCGCTGTCGTTCTTTTTAAGCAGCTCTATCCATTCCTTGTAGAAGTACTTGCCGGTTGGATCCTTTGAATCAAGGAAATCCTGGCCTTCTCGATCCGGTTTCGCGGCATGCATGATATTGACGCCATTCATATCGTAGATGAAGAAATAATCCGCACCGCTGTTGTATCTGCTCTTGCGCAGGTTGTCCTTGGCGAGGCGCTGTGCCTCCCCTTCCGTGAGTTTGCCTGCCTTGAACAGATCATATTGTTGCTGGATGACCCCCATTCCAGCATCCACCAGGGCCTGGAGTGCCTGCTTCTTTTCTTCCATGATGTGCGAACGCAAATTGAACACAGAATACCCGCCAAGCAATAGGAGCCCCAGCAACATGCTTACGAGCAAAATATAAAGACGCGCCTTGAGTGTGAGACTGCTCTTGTGATTCATGACTATTCCTTATGTATTTTCAAAAACGAAACATCCCATGTTTCGCGGAGAGATCTGTTGCCGTATCCAAGACTGCAATGCAACACACTGTTTATCCATATCAAAGTCCCACTTGATCGTTCTGACCGTGAGATCATCATGGAATGATGGTATATCGGCACAAATGTCAACTTCTTGAGCGCTCGTCGTTCTCATTTGTTGTTACTTATTCAGGCCCTCCTTAGTGATAAACTATCAGCGAACGCGGCCTGATCTGCAATGACAGATATATACTGAATCAAGGTTCGAAAAATGCCGCGAGCGACGGCATTTTTCAGGTTGCGATTTTAATGACCTAACCAAGGAGAAATATGCAGGAGATTTTTCTGGCCCGCCAACCCATAGTTGATCGTAATGAAGGTCTGGTCGCTTTTGAATTGTTATTTCGCTCTGCCAACAAGACGGAGGCGGGCGTTATAGACGACACTCAAGCTACCTCACAGGTAATCGTGAATGCGTTTGGGGAAATGGGGATTGCGAAAGTGCTCGGCGCAAACAAGGGCTTTGTTAATGTAGACGCCATGTTTCTGCATAGCGACCTGATCCAGCTGCTACCCAAAAAAAATGTGGTCATCGAGCTGTTGGAAACAGTCACTATCGATACCGCGATCATCGCACGTTGCAGCGAATTGAAAGCAGACGGATTCAGTCTTGCACTCGACGATGTTGTGGAATTCAATGACGAAATAAAATCTCTGCTTCGTATAGTCGATATCGTCAAACTGGATTTGATGGCGATTGATCCTGTCAATTTGCCGGCGCTGGTGAAAGAACTAAAGCGCTACCCGATAAAACTGCTCGCGGAAAAGGTGGAAGACATGGAGCAGGCTCGGCGCTGTGTCGAGATGGGCTTCGACCTGTTTCAGGGATATCACTTCGCGCGCCCGGAGATTCTTTCCGGCAGGCGTGCACACCCATCCAAAATAGCCCTGTTACGTATCTTTTCGATGATGGTTAGCGGAGCAGAGAATCACGAAATCGAAGACGCTTTCAAGGAGCATGCCGACCTGACATATAGCCTGATGCGCATTGTGAATTCGGTCGGTTCCGGCCTGACGACCAAAATCAGTTCGCTCAAGCATGGGCTGATGGTTCTGGGACGCGGCCCATTGACTCGCTGGGTTCAACTGCTGCTGTATGCCTCAGACAAAGGAAATAACACGGTCAGTCCACTCATGCAACTTGCCGCTACACGTGGGAAATTTATGGAATTGGTCGCCCTGCAAGAAAATACCGCCTCACACGAATATGCGGATCGTGCGTTTATGGTTGGGATGTTGTCATTGCTCGATGCCTTGTTGGGCGAAGCTTTGCCGGAAATCCTGAAACGCATCAACCTGCATGTTGATGTTGAGACGGCTTTGTTGTATCACAATGGGGAATTGGGCAATCTGTTGAGCCTTTGCAAGAAGCTTGAGGCTGGCGATTACGAGTTCGTGCGTGATACGATATTCTCCCATTCATCACTAAGCATGAACAAGCTCATGAAGGCGCAACTGGATGCAATGGCTTGGGCGAGCAACATCGTATTATGACTTTTGAATGATAAATATGGAACTCATCGCAATACATTTAAACATGCCACTGA
>LSLI01000001.1 GCA_001577345.1 Candidatus Gallionella acididurans | reverse complement strand
CTGCCCAGATAATTATCTGAAACCTGTGGGTTGCGGGGACAGGATTTGAACCTATGACCTTCGGGTTATGAGCCCGACGAGCTACCGAGCTGCTCCACCCCGCGTCAGCGAAGAACGCCACTATAGCAAGGCATCTTGGCTTCGTCAAATACTATATGCGTTTTTATATTTGCCAGCCTGACAGGGGCTGTTTACCGGCTGCGGCCATTCATCGTTCCTGCAATTTGCTGCAACGCTATAATCATCCCCCGCAAAACAATCAATATCGACCATGACAATTACTGACTGGACAGGAAGTTCCGCCGCCGCACTCACCACCATCGCCTTCATTCCCCAGGCCTGGAAGGTATGGCACACGAACCACACAGCAGACATATCATTGGGGATGTATGTCCTCTTCACGGCAGGCGTCGCGCTGTGGCTGGCATATGGTTTCATGCTCGATTCATGGCCGATCATCATCGCCAACGCTGTCACACTGCTATTGGCCGGGATCGTGTTAGCAATGAAAATCAAGTTAGGCTAAAACTCAGACCATGGACCCAATACCCGGAATAAAGCCGAATCAATCCATCGAACTGCTCAAAGAGCTACATATCGTGACACGCGACGGCAAACTCAATCAGGATAGCAGGCGAAAATTGAAGCAGGTGTATCACCTGTTCCATTTCATCGAACCACTGTTAAACGAATTGCTTGTAGCAAATCAAAATCTCGCGCTGGCAGACCATGGCGCGGGCAAGTCCTATCTGGGTTTCATCATCTACGACTTGTTTCTGAAAGTGCGCGATTCCGAAAATATTCCCGGGCATATCTATGGCATCGAATCACGCGAAGATTTAGTCAACAAATCAGCGGAGTTAGCCAATAAACTGGGATTTTCGCACATGTCTTTCCTTAACATGACTGCGGAAGAATCAATTCGCTCACCGCAGCTACCCGAACAAATTGATATGGTCACTGCGCTGCATGCATGCGACACCGCCACCGACGACGCGATCAAGTTCGCCTTGCACAAAAGGGCAAAATTTATCGTGCTTGTGCCGTGCTGCCAGGCCGAGGTCGCTACCGTGTTAAACAAAAATAAAAACCAGTCATTTGGCAAGACGACACTGTCTGAAATATGGCGTCACCCGATTCATACGCGCGAATTTGGCAGCCACCTCACCAACGTGCTGCGCTGCCTGCAACTTGAAGCCCACGGATACCAGGTAACAGTGACGGAACTGGTAGGTTGGGAACATTCAATGAAAAACGAACTGATCATCGCCAGCCGCAATGGCAACCAGAGAAAAAATGCGCAGCAAAGACTGGAACTGATATTGGAGGAATTGAACCTGAAAGAATTGCACGGCAGATTCATCTATTGATGAAACTACCGGCCATCCGGCTACGCGAGCAAACGACGCACGCTAACCATCGGTCATAGCGTGCCGCATCAGCGCCCACTCCACATGCTCGCGCACCAGCCCCGATTGATGCGTGGCGCGACGCGTCAAAGCAGCGACCACCACGGCACTTTTGGTCGCATTACCCAATGCCACGGCAATGTTGCGCAGCCATTGTTCGTGGCCGATGCGATAGATGGCACTCCCCGCAAGTCTGGCTTTGAACTCCGCCTCGTCCCACGCAAACAACTCCACCAAAGACACGTCATCCAAGCCGTGTCGCACGGCAAAATCTGGCTCAACAGTTGTTTGAGCAAAGCCATTCCAGGGGCACACCAACTGGCAGTCATCGCAGCCGTAAATACGGTTGCCGATCAGAGGGCGAAACTCAGCCGGGATGCTGCCTTTAAGTTCAATGGTAAGGTAGGATATGCAACGGCGCGCATCAAGCCGATATGGCGCAATGATTGCCCGGGTTGGGCATATTTCGATGCAGCGCATGCAGGTCCCGCAATGCTCCAGCTGGGGAGCATCAATCGGCAAAGGCAGATTCACGTAAATCTCTCCGAGAAAAAACCATGAGCCGTGTTCGCGAGATAACAGCAATGTGTGTTTCCCGCGCCAACCCAAACCGGCCTTGCGCGCCAACTCCACTTCCATCACAGGCGCACTGTCAGTAAAAACTCGCCCGTTAAATTCCGTGACTTCATTACGAATTTTATCCGCCAAATTTGCCAACCGGTTGCGCAACACTTTATGATAATCGCGCCCCAACGCATAGCGCGAAATAAATGCCCGCTCACCTTCCGCCAATACTTGCCAGCTGTCACGGCTTTGAGATGGCAAATAATTCATGCGCAAAGAAATAACGCGCAAAGTGCCTGGTAATAGCTCTGCCGGACGGCTGCGTTTAGCGCCATGATTTGCCATATAATTCAGTTCGCCATGCAAACCGAGTGACAGCCATTCCAGCAGGCCGTTTTCCGCCGCAGTAAGATCGGTATCGCTGATGCCCACGGCCTGAAAGCCAAGCTCATACGCCCACCTGCGTATCTGCGCGGTGAGTTCGTCGTAATTTATTTTCTGAGGAGTTCCATCTTGCATAGCCACGATGATAGCCCAACCAGCATGAATCTAGCCGATGAAACCGCAACTTTCGAGCTGGCACGACGGCTTGCAACGTGTCTTAAACCAGGCATGGTGATTTATCTCCACGGAGATATGGGTGCGGGAAAAACCACACTGGTACGCGGTGTACTGAATGCCCTGGGTCATGCCGGAACAGTAAAAAGTCCCACTTATACCCTGGTTGAACCGTACCATATCGCCGGGCTAAACTTACGCCACTTCGATCTGTATCGCCTGCACGACGAGGAAGAGTGGGAAGCAGCGGGATTCCGCGATGAGTTTGACGGGCATAATATATTCTTCATCGAATGGCCGGAACGCGCAATTGGGTTGATTCCGCGCGCTGATCTGCAAATCAGCATGGAAATTTTGGCGCAAGGCCGTCATGTTAAGATCAAGGCCAGCACACCAACAGGTAGAAAATGTTTAAAGCCGCTTTAATAATTACTACTCTATTGGCTCTATTTTGGCTGCCACAAGCAAATGCTGCCATTCCCATCAGCTCTGCACGTGTCTGGCCTGCGCAAGATTACACACGACTGACTCTCGAATCCAAACGATCCATCCGCAACAACATGTTCACAGTGAGCAATCCGGACCGTTTGGTGATCGATCTACAGGATGTCGAACTGGGTCGGGCACTCAGCAACCTTGCCAGTCTGATCGGCAATAACGACCCATACATCAAGAACGTGCGTGTGGGACGTTTCAAGGCAGGCGTTGTGCGCCTGGTGCTGGATTTGAAGGCAGAGGTCAAGCCGCAATTATTCGTCCTGAAGCCTGTCGGTGACTACGGCTATCGCCTGGTATTGGACGTGTATCCAGCCCATCCGGTTGACCCGCTGATGGCTTTACTTGAAACATCCAAATCAAACATTCTCGAACCTGCCGGCAACCAAGCGCCTCCCGTATTGCCATCAACCAAAGCTCCCGAAGACAAACTGAAACCAGCACAAAATATAAATGCCGGTCTGAATCCGAATAGCGATACAGGCAAACCATCAGCCCCCGCTCTAACGTCCGAGCCCCCACCCCCGGAGCTGCGCGCGCGCACTTTAATCATTGCAATCGACGCCGGCCATGGAGGCGAGGATCCGGGTGCGCGCGGCAGGCATGGCTCGCGGGAAAAAAATGTCACGCTGGCGATCGCACGCAAGGTAAAAACATTGATTGATGCAACGCCGAATATGCGCGGAGTATTGATTCGTGATGGCGATTACTTCATCCCGCTGATTGGGCGGGTAGCCAAAGCGCGCAAGTTGAATGCGGATTTATTCATCTCTATCCACGCCGATGCCTTCATCACAGCAAAAGCCCGGGGCTCATCCGTGTTCGCGCTCTCCGAACACGGCGCAACCAGCACCGCCGCGCGCTGGCTGGCAAAGAAGGAGAATGAAGCGGATTTGATAGGCGGAGTGAACCTCGCGGCCAAAGATCCTTACCTTGCGCGCACTTTGCTCGACCTTTCACAAACCGCGACGATCACCGACAGCATGAAGCTGGCCAAGCACGTACTGGCAGAACTCGGAGATATCAACGACCTGCATCGCGGCCGGGTCGAGCAGGCAGGATTTGCCGTTCTGAAATCGCCCGACATCCCGTCAATACTGGTTGAGACAGCCTTCATCAGCAATCCCAGCGAAGAACGCCGACTGAATGACAAAGGCTATCAATTGAAAATTGCCAATGCGATTCTGGGAGGCATCAAACTCTATTTCGCGCAAAATCCTGCATTGTCAAAACCCAGGGTCGCACAAATCAATTAACAGTATGCGCTTCACAGATTCAGGGTTGAACCCATTTCATCCACCATATTTCAGCATGACCTGCTCGACGAAGTTTGATTGGCTAAGCCGGAAAAACACCCGTGGAGAGATAGCGGTCGCCGCGGTCACATACAATGAACGCGATCACCGCATTTTCAATCTGTTGTGAAACTCGCATAGCCACGGCGAGCGCCCCCCCTGAAGAAATGCCGCAAAAGATACCTTCCTCGCGCGCCAGGCGCCGCGTCATCTCTTCGGCCTCGTGCTGGCTGACATATTCCAGCCTGTCCACATTCTTGCCGTCGTATATTTTCGGCAAATAAGCTTGCGGCCATTTGCGTATGCCCGGAATCTGTGCACCATCTTCAGGCTGCACGCCGATGACCTGGATTACGGAATCTCGTTCCTTGAAAAAACGCGCGCAACCCATGATCGTGCCGGTAGTACCCATGCTGCTGATGAAGTGGGTAAGCTTGCCATCCGTGTCGCGCCAAATTTCAGGCGCGGTGCCTTCGTAATGGGCCAGCGGGTTATCCGGGTTGGCGAACTGATCCAGGATGATGCCTTTACCCTGATCGCGCAGTTTATCGGCTGTATCTCGAGCAAGCTCCATGCTGCCCTCTTTCGCTGTCAGCACAAGTTCCGCGCCGAATGCCCGCATGGTCTGACGGCGTTCCGTACTCTGGTTTTCCGGCATCACCAATATCATTTGGTAGCCCCGCATCGCTGCGGCCATCGCCAGCGCGATACCGGTATTGCCGCTGGTCGCCTCGATCAGGGTGTCACCCGGCTTGATATCTCCGCGCTGCTCGGCCCGATCGATCATCGAAAGCGCCGCCCTGTCCTTCACCGAACCCGCGGGATTGTTGCCTTCCAGTTTGGCCAACAGAACATTGCTGGTTGCGCCCGGAATACGCTGCAGTCTCACCAGCGGTGTATTACCGACGAAATTTTCTATGGATGGATACAAGTTGCGCGCCCGTAATGTAACTGGTCAAAGGAAGCTATGCCGTGGACTTCAGCATCTGCTCGACATACCTGGCCACGCCTTGCTCAACGCTCAGAAACGGTTCGATATAACCGCTGCCAAGCAGTGCGCCTGTGTCAGCCTGCGTATAACTCTGATACTTGCCGCGCAATTTGTCCGGGAAAGGGATGTAGCTGATCAAACCCTGTTGTTGCAACTCCGCCAGGCTCAATGCCGGCTTGCCCCCGGCTGTACGTAAAGTGTTAATGGTCGCCACCGCCACGTCGTTGAAGCTCTGCGCCTGCCCGGTGCCCAGATTGAATATCCCGGATTTGTTGGGGTGATCGAGAAAATGCATGTTCACCTTGACCACGTCTTCTATCGACACAAAGTCTCTCAATTGCCCGCCGTTGGCGTAGCCATCGCAACCCTCGAACAATTTCACTTTGCCTTCGGCCCGATACTGGTTGAAAAAATGGTAGGCAACCGAGGCCATGCGCCCCTTGTGTTGTTCGCGGGGACCATATACGTTGAAATAACGCAATCCGACAATTTGCGCGCTGCGCTTGTGCCAGCGGCGGCGCACGATCTGGTCGAACAGGAATTTGGAATAGGCATACACATTGAGCGGCGCCTCGTACTCGCGGCTTTCCTTGAATACCCTGCCCCCGCCATAAACAGACGCAGAAGACGCGTACAGAAACGGTATTTCCTCGCTCTGGCAGTAATTCATCAATTCCAAAGAATACCGGTAATTGTTCTCCATCATGTACAGCCCGTCCGTTTCCATGGTATCCGAGCACGCACCCTGATGCAGCACCGCCGCAACCAGACCGTCAAAAAAACCATCCTGCAGCTTTTTCAGGAAGTCTTCCTTGCCCAGGTAATCGGCGATCTCGCAGTCCACCAGATTCTTGAATTTGTCGGCTTGCTTGAGATTATCAACCGCAATGATGTTGTGTTCACCGCGCTCGTTGAGCGCCTTGACCAGGTTAGACCCGATAAATCCTGCAGCGCCGGTAACTATGTAGTACATGGTGCACCTCTGATAATTTCAAATTTCCAACAGGATGAGATATCCACGCAAATGTCGCTCGAATATGTATCGATTTGGGAACACAACCAAGCTTGAGGGTACTGTCAATGATCCCTAAAAACCCATATCCCGAATGATTTCCTCGCGACTTACCACGGCCGTCCCCAGTTTTCCGACCACGATACCCGCTGCTCGATTGGCGATACGCATGGCATCGGGGAAACCCGCCCCGCTTGCCAGCATCACCGCCAATGTCGCAATCACAGTATCTCCCGCACCGCTGACATCGAATACTTCACGCGATTGCGCCGGCTCGTGCAATATTTCGTTGGCACGATACAGGCTCATGCCGTCTTCGCTGCGCGTGACCAGCAGCGCTTCCAGCTGCAGCTCCTTGCGCAGTTTCTCGGCCTTTGCGCTGAGCTCGGCTTCGCTCTTCCAGTTGCCGGCCACTTCGCGAAATTCGCTGCGATTCGGCGTAAGCAAAGTGGCGCCGGAATAGCGGGTGTAATCGTCGCCCTTTGGATCGACCATCACCGGCTTGCCGCAGGCGCGTGCCAATCTCATCATTTCCGCAATATGGGCCAGCCCGCCCTTGCCATAATCCGACAGGATCACCACATCCGCAAGAGGCAATTGAACGCGAAAATCTTCCAGGGCCGCATTTAGAACTTCGTGGCTGGGAGGTGACTCAAAATCAAGTCGCAGCAACTGCTGGTGGCGCGCGATGGCACGCAGCTTGATGATCGTGGAAATGCTGCTATCGCGATGCAGCAACGGAGTGAGGTTATTGTGCTCGCCGAGCAATTTCTCCAGGCACGCGCCCGCTTCATCATCACCCACCACCGACAACAAGGTGGCTTGTGCGCCGAGTGCCGCGATATTGCGCGCCACATTGGCTGCACCGCCGGGGCGCTCTTCCACACGCTCCACTTTGAGCACCGGCACCGGTGCTTCAGGCGAGATGCGGTTGACATCGCCGAACCAGTAGCGGTCCAGCATCACATCACCGACCACCAGCACTTTCGCATTGCCAAATTCAGGCAACACACTCATTGTCTGCCCCCTGCTTTCATGACCCATACACCGCTCCAATTTCCTTGTTTATCTCGAGTAAAGCGCGCAAAGGATCCGCCGCCTGCGTGATCGGGCGACCTATAACCAGGTAACTGGCGCCCGCATGCAAGGCTTCCAGCGGAGTCATCACACGCGACTGGTCGTCGAGGCTGGCTTGTGCCGGCCGGATGCCCGGTGTCACCAGGCAAAAATCCCTGCCAAATTGCTTGCGCAGCAGGGCGGCTTCCTGCGCGGAGCACACCACACCATCCAGCCCGCAATCACGTGCCAGGGTCGCAAGACGCAGAACCATATCGGCGGGCGTAACTGTAATTCCAAGATCGTCCAGATCATCCTGCGCCATGCTGGTGAGCAGCGTAACTGCGATCAGCTTGGGACGCCGCGCATTATTTGCAATCGCTTCGCGAGCGGCATCCAGCATCTTGCGCCCGCCCAACGCATGCACGTTGACCATCCATACGCCCAAACCGGCAGCCGCTTTGCAGGCTTGTGCAGTGGTGTTTGGAATGTCGTGAAACTTCAGGTCCAGAAAAATCTCGAAACCCCGTTTCATCAACTGTTCAAGCAGGGATGGACCGGCGGCGGTAAACAATTCCTTGCCAACTTTCAGGCGGCACAGCGCAGGCTGCAGCTTGTCGACCAATATCAGTGCCGGCCCGGCTTCCGGGTAATCGAGAGCAATGATGATTTTCGGGTCGTTCATGAAGGCATTCCGGTTTCTTCATTACGCCGCGGCGAGTAGCTATCCCAGGCCTGGCAGGCCGGGCAGTGCCAGTAAAATTGGCGCGCTTTGAAGCCGCAATGGGCGCAACGATAAGTTGCCAGATTGCGGGTGCGCTTGTGCACCAGGTTTTTAACCAGTTCAATGTCGGCGCGTCTGTCCGTCGACACTTCAAGCAACCGCGCTTCAAGCAGCTTGTCCAGGCCCAGCAATGTGGGATTGCGCTCCAATTCGTTGCGCACCAATTGATACGCTGCCTCAGAACCCTCGTTCTTAAGAACAACATCAAACAACACATTCATCAGATCCAGGGAGTGATATTTATTGAGATAGTCTCGCAACAAGGCAACCCCATCAGCCTCACGATCAAGGCTGCGATAGGCATTCAACAAATGTTCCGCAACCAGGGGCAGATATTGCGCATCCTGCATTTCGATGTTTTTCCATGTATTCATGGCATCCTGATATCTACCCTCTTTGACCAGCATATCGCCCAGCATCATGGTGGCGCGGACGGCACTTGGACAATCCAGCAAGGCCTGCTGCAAATATTCACGTGCAACCGTCAAGTTGCCCTGCACTGTCTCCTCGTTCGCCAGTTCACAGTAAAAGAAAGAAGCCTGCTTGCTATAGGACTGGCCCGATATTGCCGTCAGTCTTTTTGTGACAGCAATAGCCTTGAGCCAGTCATGCTCCTTCTGGAAAAGTTCCAGCAGGAACTCCAGGGATTGCCTGGCATACGGGGTGTTCTCCAACTCGCTGAACAGGTTCTCGGCACGATCAAGTATGCCCGCCTTCAGATAGTCCTGCGCTAATTCGAAAATTGCCTGCTGGCGCTTGTCGTCATCGAGATCGGCCCTGTCGACCAAATTGTGGTGCATGCGCAAGGCACGATCAACTTCTCCGCGGCGGCGAAACAGGCTGCCCAGCGCGAAGTGCAATTCGACGGTTTGCGGATCGATCTTCACCACTTCGATGAAGGCTTCTATCGCTTTGTCCTGTTGCTCATTAAGCAGGAAATTCAGCCCCTGAAAATATGACTGCGGCAGCGAGCTTGATTCCGAGAGCAATTCCTTAATGTCGATGCGTGCGGCTAGCCAACCCATCCCGAAAAACAACGGAAAGACCAGCAGCATCCAGGTTTGAAATTCCATATGCGGGGTATATCAGTGGGATTCGATGGGTTTGTGCTGCATCTCGCTGCTATCGGCCAATTTGCTTTTGACCTTGATATCGCGCTTTAAACGCGCGATCTCGCGCCGCTGCCTCAGCACATTGCCCAGCATGGAGATCACGCCGACAACTGCGCCAAAGGCGAAGAAAATCAAAACCACAATCACCAATGAAGACTGCCACTCATAACCAAAAAAATAGCGCAGCGTAACCGGCTGGTCATTTTTGACCGCAAAGCCGAGCAGGACAATGAACAGCGCCGCCCGAAAAATCCAATTGATATATGTCATGGCATACCCGAAAAAATGACCGGAGCAACGATAGCATAAAAAATGGCGGCTATACCTTGCGATATACCGCCAAATTAACTGTTCCCGGGGGAATCAGGAACCTTGTTCGCAGACCCGTTCCCTGAGTTCCTTGCCAGCCTTGAAGTGAGGCACATACTTGGCGGGAACTTTCACTTTGTCGCCGGTCTTGGGATTGCGTCCCTGACGAGGCGGACGATAATTCAGTCCAAAACTGCCGAAGCCGCGAATCTCCACACGTCCACCGCGCGACAATGTGGCGGACAAGGCATCCAGAATCACTTTGACGGCGAACTCTGCATCCTTGGCCTGCAATTGCGGATGCATCTCCGCCAGTCTGGCTATCAAATCAGAACGAATCATGGACGAACCCCGTATTTATGCTTCGGTTTTGCTGCCACTCATCTTGGCCTTCAGCAACGCGCCCAGATTTGTAGTGCCGGCATTGGCATTGCTTTCGGCCGAGAGCTTCTGCATTGCGGCAGTATCCTCGGTCTTGGTCAGCGCCTTGATCGACAGGTTGATGCCGCGATTTTTGCGGTCCACATTGATGATGACGGCGGTAACTGTGTCGCCTTCCTTCAGGTGGGTGCGAATATCTTCAACACGATCGGCAGACACTTCAGATGCTTTCAGGTACGCTTCAACATCGCCTTCCAATGCAATTACAGCACCTTTGGCATCCAATGACTTCACCTTGCCGGTGACCACAGCGCCTTTTTCATGGCTGGATGCAAAACCGCCGAATGGATCACCTTCCATCTGCTTGATACCCAGGGAAATGCGCTCGCGCTCGACGTCGATCGCCAATACCACAGCCTCGACTTCATCGCCCTTCTTGTAGCTGCGCACAGCTTCTTCACCGGGTTGGCTCCATGACAGGTCTGACAGATGCACCAGGCCGTCGATGCCGCCATCCAGACCGATGAACACGCCGAAATCGGTGATGGACTTGATCTGCCCCTTAACTTTATCGCCCTTCTTGTGGTTGATCTCGAAATCATCCCAGGGGTTGGACTGGCATTGCTTCATGCCCAGGGAAATACGGCGACGCGCCTCATCGATTTCCAGAATCATCACCTCGACTTCATCGCCCAGGCTCACGACTTTGGAAGGATGAACGTTCTTGTTGGTCCAGTCCATTTCCGAAACGTGCACCAGACCTTCGATACCCTGTTCGATCTCGACGAACGCGCCGTAGTCGGTCAGATTGGTCACCTTGCCGAACATGCGTGTGCCTTGCGGGTAGCGGCGTGCCAGTCCATTCCACGGATCATCGCCCATCTGCTTGATGCCCAGCGAAACGCGGTTTTTCTCCTGGTCGAACTTGAGGATCTTGGCTTCGATTTCGTCGCCGACGGTCAACACTTCGGAAGGATGCTTCACGCGGCGCCATGCCAGATCGGTGATATGCAAAAGTCCGTCGATGCCGCCCAGGTCAACGAATGCACCGTAGTCGGTGATGTTCTTGACCACGCCCTTGACGATCGCACCTTCCTTGAGGTTTTCCATGATCGCTTCACGGTCGGCACCCACGCTCGCCTCAAGCACCGCGCGGCGCGAAACCACCACGTTGTTGCGCTTGCGGTCCAGCTTGATGACCTTCAATTCCATGGTCTTGTTTTCGTAAGGCGTCGTATCCTTGACCGGACGGATGTCCACCAGCGAACCCGGCAGGAAGGCGCGGATTCCGTTGACCATCGCGGTCAGGCCGCCCTTGACCTTGCCGCTGACGAAACCTTCGACGATCTTGCCTTCTTCCATCGCGATTTCCAGCTCATGCCATGCAGCCAAACGCTTGGCCTTTTCACGCGACAGCTTGGTTTCACCATAGCCATTCTCAAGCGACTCGATCGCAACGGTGACAAAGTCGCCCGCCTTGACTTCCAGTTCGCCTTTGGCGTCGAAAAATTCCTCGATCGCAATCAAACTTTCGGACTTCAGTCCGGCATTCACGACCACCATGTTGTGGTCTACACGCACGACTTGCGCGGTGATCAGTTCGCCTGCGCGCATTTCCTTGCGCGTCAAACTTTCTTCAAACATTGCGGCAAAACTATCGGGATCTTGTACAGCTGCTGCGGTTGCGGTTGCGTTCATCGGATACACCTGAGTAAAATTTTCTGTCCGTAAAGCACAGAGGGTTGGTTAAAGTTCCTGCAAGACGGGGAGTCCGACAGGGCCTGATTTATTGCCTCATACCGGGTAGCGCGCCAGTACTTCATTTACCGCCTGCTCGATGTTCAAAGCCGTGGTATCCAATAGACTTGCGCCCGGAGCCTGTTGCAGCGGAGATGCGCTACGCTGCGTGTCTCGTTCGTCGCGCACGCGTATATCCAGCAAAAGGGCCGCGATATTAGCACCGATTCCTTTTTCCTTCAACTGCTTATAACGCCGATCGGCGCGCGCCTCGGCACTGGCGGTCAGAAACACCTTCAATGCAGCATCCGGAAAAACCACCGAGCCCATATCGCGCCCATCCGCCACCAGGCCCGGTGCCTTGCGGAACGCGTGCTGCTTGGCAAGCAGCGCGGCACGCACCCTGGGCAACGCCGCCACTTTTGAGGCTGCGGCCGCACACTGCTCACCGCGCAACTCGTCCCCAGCCAATGCGCCGTCCAGCCATATCTGCTCGCCCTCAAAGCGAATCTCGATGCGTTCGGCCAACTCCGCCAAATTGGCTTCATCTGAAAGAGGAATACTGTCGCGCAACGCAGCCATAGCCAGCAAACGATACAGGGCGCCGCTGTCCAGATAGTGATAGCCCAGCCTGGCCGCCACCAGCTTGGCCACCGTGCCTTTGCCGGATGCCGACGGCCCGTCGATCGCGATCACCGGGACGGCCTTTACGACATCATGGAGCAGCGTGAAATAATTCGGGAAAGTCTTGGCGACACAGCGCGGATCATTGATGCGTATTCCTTCCGCGCCAAACGCGGCGAGCGAGAAACACATCGCCATGCGGTGGTCGTCGTAAGTATCAATCGCCGCATGACGGATTGTTTCCGGTGGCGTGACGCGAATGTAATCCGCGCCCTCTTCGACCGTCGCGCCGACCTTGCGCAACTCCGTCGCCATCGCCGCGATGCGGTCGGTTTCCTTGACCCGCCAGCTGGCGATATTACGCAGCGTGGTCGTGCCATCGGCAAACAACGCAACCACAGCCAGGGTCATTGCCGCATCGGGAATGTGGTTGCAATCAAGGTCGATCGCCTTCAGTTTGCGGTCCGCAGGTCTACAGGCTTCTATCCAGTTATCGCCCCATGTAATGTCAACCCGCATATTTTCAAGTGCCGCAGCAAAATGTATATCACCCTGCACGCTGTTTCGGCCTACTCCTTCCACGCGCACAGGCCCTCCGCCGATCGCGCCTGCGGCCAGAAAATAAGAGGCGGATGACGCATCGCCTTCCACATAGATCACGCCGGGTGAGTGATAGCTGCTGCCTGCCGCCACCGTGAAACTGCGCCAGTCATCCCGCGCAATATTCACACCAAAGCGCGCCATCATTGCCAGCGTGATTTCGATATACGGTTTCGAGATCAACTCGCCGGTCACGTCCACCGTGACCTCGCGACCCAGCAGCGGCAAGGCCATCAGCAACGCGGTGAGGAACTGGCTGGACACATCGCCGCGCACGCTGACGCGACCCACACCGGTCAACGTGGCAGGGTGGATATGCAGCGGCGGGAAGCCTTCGTTGTCCAGGCATTCGATGTCCGCGCCGAGTTCGCGCAACGCATCAACCAGATCGCCTATCGGCCGCTCATGCATGCGCGGCACACCGGAAAGCCTGTATTCGCCACCGGACAAAGCCAGCGCCGCCGTCAGCGGGCGAAACGCGGTACCGGCATTACCCAGAAACAACTCGGCGCTCTTTACCGGAAAATTTCCGCCACAACCCTGCACGCGGAAAACATGCGGCTCCAGTTGCTCCACAGCCACACCCAGCGAGCGCAGCCCGTCCAGCATGCGCTCGGTGTCGTCCGACAGCAGCACATCGCGTATCTCGGTGGTACCCTGCGCCAGGGCAGACAGCAGCAAAATTCGGTTGGAAATGCTTTTCGAACCGGGCAGCGTGATCGTGCCGTGGGCACTCAGCAAGGGGGGGAGGTCGATATAATTTTCGGAAGACATTGCGATATAACTGCGTGGCTATTTTGCGAGGGCGAGATGATACCGCAGAGGGCACAGGTTGGGTTGGCGCACTGCGCGTTAACCAATGACTTGGCTGTCGTTTGTGGGCACCCAAGTCAGATCGCTATGCAAAGCTAGCCAACATCAAATACAAAGCCAAAAACAACACCGCAGGGGGTTGCCCGACGAAGTTGTTTTTTGCTCAGCAAAGTCATTCCCCGCCCCGCTCTTTCACCGCAGTCCGCAATTACATGGGGACGGAGCCCCATTCTTTTTACCAATCGTGGTTCGCTCTCCATCATTCTGCCCATGTTCATTTTTCATTCTCCTCAAACCGCAAACTCTCCTGCTCGCCACTAATCCCGCCACTCGTCCGTTCTTTCTTGCGTCCCGCCTGCCCCGGTCGCACCGAACGCGCCAGCACTGTTTCGATCTGGTCTTTGAATCGCTCTGCACCCACGGCCAGCCCCTTGTTGAGCGATGTACGGATATCCGTTAACTCCGCCTCATCAAGCTGATACCGGAACAGTGCTCGGTAGGCTGCTCTGCGTGTCTCTGCCGTATTGCCCAGCGCAACATAAAGCGGGTGGTCTTCGATCAATTCATCCGGCTTGCCCAGCGCATGGCTCGCATAGCTCGACCAGCGATAGTCCTGCGGTTGTCCCACCATGTTGGCCCGCACCGGATTGAGTTCGATATACCGGTAACAGGCCAGCAGATACTGTTCCTGATCCACCAGGCTCGATTTGAATCGTCCTTCCCACAACGTGCCGCGCCGGCGATAAACGAAGTTGACGTATTGCACATAACGGCTGCCCAGATAGCGCATCAGGCGGGACAAGCCATCTTCACTTGTCGGGGTGACCAGCAAGTGAACATGGTTCGTCATCAGCACGTAAGCGTGTATGGCGCAGTGGTAGCGCTGCGCACCCTCCTTCAGGCTGTGCCGGTACGCGAGATAGTCTTCGTCGGCGAAAAAGGTGGCCTCGCGGTTGTGACCGCGCTGCACTACGTGGTGCGGCACGCCAGCAACAGTTATCCTTGCACGGCGTGGCATGGCTCATCTCCATTCGGATTGTTGACGCACGTTAAAATCAATTGGGCTCCGTCCCCAGTAGTTCTCCTTGAAGAACGTAGTCACCCACTGCCGGCATAGCAACACCATTCATATGCGCATACAGCGTGTAATAGAAATTCCCATCTGCCCCGATTGATTCGATTATGACTACGTTTCCATACGAAGGCTTTTGAGATGTACCATTGAATCCAGAATATACAACCCATCCCTCCGAAGCAGCAGGAATAGGTGTCCCGGCCAGCGCAGCAAAATCCACACCTCCATGGAATTCTGCCAATCCTGTTCTTGGATTGTCACGAGGACCAAATGGGCTTGTAAGTGTGAAACCTGGACCTGGTAAATATGCCATTTCATTCTCCTAAATCATATGAAAATTTATAAGTCACTAGCAGCAATATCAACTGACAAAATTTGCTCATTTTTAGTTTTGAATGTTATTTCTACGTTATCGCAGCCATAAACCAGCGAGTTCGATGTTTTCTTATATGGAACACCATATAATCTTGTGATGTCCTTTTTTACTTGTACGTCGAATCCCGCTAATTTTTGAGCTTTGGAGGATCCAAGCGTTAGTCGATAAACCATATCTTTCCCATGCGCTGTTGAGTAAATCAATGTCGCAGCATTTTGATAAGTGATTGTGGTGACGATCTCACCTTCATATGGTGGTGCAAGTTTGCGCAATTTCTGTGATATTGGCACTCCGAACAACTTGTTGAAAGAATTGACGTCATGATCAAGCGCCACCAGCCCCTTTTGACAAACCAGAGAGTAGGTCTCTAGCCCACTTATCTCAGCTTGCGCATTACCCCCCAGCAACTCCATTCCAGCTGCAACGGCAAGCAAAACAAAAATAAAAGCTCTCAATGTTGACTTCATTCGGCCATCCTCCATTTCATACCATTAAATTCAGCCATGCACTCCACCCTCAGCCTCCCGCTTGGGCGTTTCCTCTTGCTTCGTATCCGCTGTCGCCACCGCACTCAGCGACCCCTGCCCTATCCGCACGATCTCGTCCACCAGCAGATTCTTCGGCATCGCATGGGTGATGAACATCATCGTCACTTTGCCTTTGAGCTGGTTGATGGTGGCGGCGAAGCACCGCAAGGGTAGGCGAATCCACTACGATTTCCAGATGCAAAGACGAAATCGTGTGAAATTCGCTCTGTTCGGCGGTGGTGGCATCCAGGCTGCTGGTGGCTTCGTCGAAGATGAGTATCTTGGGTTGTTTGATCAGCGCGCGTGCAATCGCGATGCGTTGCTTCTGCCCGCCAGAGAGTCCCACACCGCGTTCGCCGATCTCGGTCTGGTAGCCTTGCGGCAGGGCTTCGATGCTGCTGTGCATCTCGGCCATCTTGCAGGCATGCACCACCTGGTCAAAAGTGGCGTGGGGGTTGGCCATCAGCAGGTTGTCGTACAGGGTGCCGGAAAATAATATCGTTTCCTGCGGCACGACGCCGAAGTAATGGCGCAGTTCGTTGGCGGATAGGTAGCGGATGTCGTTGCCGTCGATCTTGATGATGCCGCCTGCGGGCTGGTAGAAGCCTTGCAGCAGTTTGGTCAGCGTGCTCTTGCCGGAGCCGGACGGACCCATGATGGCGATGACCTTGCCGGGGGCGACCCTGAGGTTGAAGCCTTCGTAGAGAAAGGGCAGGTTGTCGGCATAGCGGAAGCTTAATTGGTCGATGTCGATCTGCCCCTTGCCCTCGCGCAGCACCCGCAAGGAGTACGCCGTGGTTGTAAGGGGCTGAAGCCCCAACAACACACGCTGCCAGGTGGGGAGGATGGAATAGGGTTCTGCCGGAGAGATAATGGCGGCGTTCATGATGTCGCCCATGCGCTGCACTGAAAGATTGGCCTGCTGGAACTGCTGCCATAGTCCCACCAGCCGCAGCATCGGTTGAGACAAGCGGCTGGCGAACATCTGGAAGGCGACCAGCATGCCGATGGTGAAGTCGGTATTGTTCATCACAGTCCAGGCACCGATGACGAGGATGCTCAGCGTCATCATCTGTTCCAGGCCGTTGGCAACGGTGTTGCAGGAGTTGCCAATCTGGCGCACCGAGAACCCCGAGCGCAGGTACTCGGCCAGGTAGTCGCTGTAGCGGGCATTGAGCTGGGGTTCCACACAACATCCTTGCATTAAATCCTCCCCATCTCAAATGCCCCGGTATTCAGGGCATAAACGCCATCATTCCCCGCCCCGCTCTTTCACCGCAGTCCGTGCCCACCCTTTGGCAAAGGTGATGCGCAGCTCCGCACCAATCGCCAACAGCCCCGCATCGGACACCACGGCCCCGCTGGCATCCTGCACCATGCTGTAGCCGCGCGCCAGGACTTTGGTCGGGTCGAGCATAATCAAATGCTGCGCGGCGTTATCCACCCTCCCCAATCGCTGCGTCTGCCCTGCGTGCATTGCCTTAATCAACCGCCCCGCCAGATTGTCTTGCTTGTCTTGCAGACGGTCAAAATCACCGCTTGCCGTCCGCAGGCGTTGCGCCAATGATTGCCACTGCCAATTCTGGTGCTGTTTGCGATAGGCAAAGGCGCGCTGCATGCGTTGCTGCAGCTGGTCCAATTGCCGGGCCTGGCGTTGCAATTGTTGCGCGGGGTGCACCAGGCGGCGCTGCAGATAGTCCAATGTTTGCATCGCGTTCTGCAACCGGTTGCGCTGCGCGCGTTGCAGGTGCTGCGCCTGGCCCTGCAAACCCCTGAGCAGGGCGTGGCGATCCGGGGCCACGCGTTGCGCGGCTGCGGTGGGAGTAGGGGCACGTTCATCGGCGACAAAATCGGCGATGGTGAAATCGGTTTCGTGGCCGACCCCGCTGACGATGGGAATCTTGCTGACGGCGATCGCGCGCGCGACGACTTCTTCATTGAACGCCCACAGGTCTTCGATACTGCCGCCGCCGCGGCACACGATCAGCACGTCGCATTCCGCGCGCCGGTTGGCAAGCTGGATCGCGGCAGCGATCTTTTCCGCGCTGCCTGTCCCTTGTACCGGCGTGGGGTAGAGCACCACCGGCGCGCCCGGCAGGCGCATCCTCAACGTGGAGAGCACATCGCGCAACGCGGCAGCCTGTGGCGATGTGATGACGCCGATGCATTTGGGGAAGGCGGGCAAGGGAAGCTTGCGCTCGGCGGCGAACATCCCTTCGCTTTGCAACAATTGTTTCAGCCGCTCGAATTTTTCATACAGTACGCCCAATCCCGCCGGGCGCATCTGTTCAACTGTCAGCTGAAAGTCGCCGCGCTGTTCATATAAAGTAGCGACGGCTAATACTTCGACCTGCTGGCCGTTGCTGATTTGCTCCTTGCCATATTGTTGGTTCAACAATACATTTTTATGCCGGAACATCACGCAGCGAACTTGCGCCTGATCGTCCTTCAGTGAGAAATAAAAATGGCCAGAAGCAGCCTTGACTAAATTTGAAATTTCCCCGCGCACCCACAGCAAAGGAATGCTGCTTTCAAGCAACTGCTTGATTGTATAGTTGAGTTCGGATACTCGATAAACGCGCGCTTTTTCTTCAAAAAAAAGATCAGAATTCATATTGACAACCCGAAATAATCCACACTCCAAGCAAATTCGCGGCTTCTCGCTATTTCAGCCTGCTCCAGAATTCCACACTTACTGCAACTCATTGTTTTTAATAAAAATAGATGATTTATAAAAAATAAGCAATGTAACAAGAGTCCTTATGCCACGCCACATTAAAGCGCTATACCGGAAAGCCATCCACAATGTTATCCACAGGTTTTGTGGGTAAACAAAAATACTCTTTTCAAATGGTAGCTTAGCAAAATAACATTCAAGAAAAATCTGAGAAATCTTGCTCAACCTGATGTGACACGTTACAGTTGCGCCCTGATAATTTAAGCACATTTGGAGAATCCGCGTGTTAGCAATCGTAGAAGCGGCCGGCTGGCCGATCTGGTTTCTTGTTCTGGCATCCATCATCTCGGGCGGCTTGATTATCGAACGCATGATATTTTTGCGCAGCAGTCGTATCGCCCCCCCCGCGCTGCTGGATGAGGTCGTCAAGGAACTCAAGCAACGCGGAGTCAGTGACAGCATGTTGACCAAACTTGCCGCAGGCTCGCCACTGGGCAGCATATTTTCTGCCGGCCTCAAAAATATCAAGAGTCAGCCCGAAGTGATGAAAGAATCGATCGAGGAAGCCGGGCGCGCGGTCACCCGCGAACTGGACCGTTTCCTCACCACACTGGGCACGATTGCCTCGATCAGCCCGTTGCTGGGGTTGTTCGGCACAGTCGTGGGCATGATCGAGATTTTCGGTTCGCAATCTGCTGTGGGCAATTCGCCATCGGTGCTTGCCCACGGGATTTCCGTGGCGCTATACAACACCGCCTTCGGCCTGATCGTGGCGGTGCCCAGCATGATCTTCTACCGCCACTTCCGCAACAGGGTTGATATCCTGACCGTTGAGATGGAGCAACAGGCGATCAAGCTGGTTGAAGTAGTGCACGGCCAGCGCCAGGGTTGATCGGCGATGAATTTCCAGCGTGGGCGCAAACGCGACGAGCCCGAGATCAACCTGATCCCGATGATAGACGTGTTGCTGGTGATTTTGATTTTCATGATGGTCACCACCAGTTACGCCAAATTTTCCGAGCTGGAGATCAACCTGCCTGAAGCCGGCGGTAAAGCCGGCAGCTCACAGGTGAAAACTATCAGCGTTGCAGTGGATGCCACGGAACATTACGCCATCAACAATCAGGGGCTGCCTTACACCGGCGTGGACGCATTGGCCGCGTCCCTGAGAAATGCGGCTGGCGACCAAACCGACCCTACCATCGTTATAAATGCCGATGCCAAGGCCACGCATCAATCCGTAATAAACGTGATGGAAGCGGCCAGAAGAGCCGGCTACGGGCGTATCACCTTTACTACCCAGAGCAAACCGGAATAATGGTCCCCTGACGTGCACTGGCTGCAAAACCACTGGCATCGCATCACCCCATTACACCTGATTCTGTTTCCGATTAGCCTGGTGTTTCGCCTGCTTGTGGCCATTCGCCGCGACATGTATCGAAACGGGATGCTGTCCAGCGTTCAACTGCTGCTGCCAGTCATCGTGGTCGGCAACATCAATGTCGGCGGAACCGGTAAAACCCCCCTCACACTTGCACTGGCCCGGCAGCTTGCAGAGCACGGCTGGCATCCGCTGATAGTCAGTCGCGGCTATGGCGGCACGACGCGGCAGCCGCAGCATGTCAACGATCACAGTGACGCGCATAAAGTGGGCGACGAGCCGCTGCTGATGGCGCGGCGCAACATCTGTCCTGTGTGGATAGGCAGGGACCGGGCCGAAACTGCACGCACAGCGTTACAAGCCCATCCGCAGTGCGATGTCGTGCTGTGCGACGATGGCTTGCAACACTATCGCCTGCAGCGTGATGTCGAGATCGCGGTCGTGGATGGAGAAAATCGCTTCGGAAATGGCCTGATGCTCCCCGCCGGCCCGCTGCGCGAGCCGGAATCGCGTTTGCGGGAAGTGGATGCGGTAGTGGTCAACGGCGGCGCCGTTCCGGCGGGTCAATACGCGATGCGCTTGTCGGGCGACAGGTTCTACAATCTGCTCGACCCCGAAAAACAAACTGCTGCGGATCATTTTCAGGGCCGGAACAACCATGCCGTTGCGGGAATCGGAAATCCGCAGCGCTATTTTCAACATCTGGAAACCCTGGGCATCTCATTCACGCCGCATGCTTTCCCGGATCATCATCCTTTCCGCGCAAACGACTTCAGCTTCATGGATTGCGATGCGATACTCCTGACTGAAAAAGATGCGGTAAAATGCACGGCATTCGCCGATGCACGATACTGGGTGCTGCGTGTTGATGCCCAGATCGATTCGGACCTGCTCGAACGTATACTTAGGAAGATCGAAACCCATGGATCCGAAACTGCTTGATATCCTCGTTTGCCCATTGTGCAAATCGCCGCTGATCTATCACAAATCCGCACAAGAACTCATTTGCAGGGCTGACCGGCTGGCTTACCAAATCATCGACGACATTCCCGTGATGCTCGTCGACGAAGCACGCAAGCTGACTGCAGAAGAAGCCGAAAAGGTCCAATGACCGATTTTCACGTCGTCATTCCGGCACGCCACGCGTCCACGCGCCTGCCCGGCAAACCGCTACTGTTGATCGTCGGCAAGCCCATGGTGGTCCGGGTGGCAGAACAGGCGGCGCAAAGCGGCGCACAACAGATATGGATCGCCACCGACCATCATGCGATCGCCAGCGCTGTGCACGAATACGGATTCAAGGCGTGCCTAACCAAGGAAAGCCATGCCAGCGGCACGGACCGCATCGCCGAGGTGGTCGAACTGCAGGGCTGGCCGGATGACACCATCGTGGTGAACGTGCAGGGTGATGAACCACTGATGCCACCCGCACTGATACGCTCGGTCGCCGAGCACTTGAATGACCACCCGGAGTGTGCCATTGCCACGGCTTGCCACCCGATTCACGATGAAACGGCAATGCGCAACCCGAACATTGTCAAGACAGTGCTGGACAAGCAGGGCAACGCGCTGTATTTCAGCCGTGCAACCATCCCTTATCCGCGCGATGCATTTAACTTTTCATCCTCGCCCGAAGGGAGAGACGATTGCCCTTCCTCCCTCCGGGGGGAAGTTAGAAGGGGGGCATTGCCCGCCGGCTTGCCCGTGCTGCGCCACATCGGCATCTATGCTTACCGGGCAAGTTTTCTGCGCGCCTACGGACAGCTTGCACCGGCAGCGATCGAACAATTCGAGGTGCTGGAACAATTGCGCGCGCTCTATCATGGATACAAGATCGGTGTGGTCATCGCTGAACAAGCTCCGCCCAGCGGGGTTGACACCGAGCAGGACCTGCATGTGGCGCGAAAAATCTTCGAATCCCAATTGAAGTCAAAGGAATAAAAAAGTGAAACTGATACTGCTAGGTCCGCCGGGTGCAGGCAAAGGCACCCAGGCGAATTACATCAAGGATAAATTCAACATCCCGCAAATTTCCACTGGCGACATGCTAAGAGCCGCTGCC
Organism: Candidatus Gallionella acididurans; assembly: GCA_001577345.1. Lineage (GTDB taxonomy): Bacteria > Pseudomonadota > Gammaproteobacteria > Burkholderiales > Gallionellaceae > Gallionella > Gallionella acididurans. The sequence goes on along the minus strand of LSLI01000001.1, from coordinate 79,398 downwards.
AGGGCCGGCACACCCCTGGGCCTCGCGGCAAAAAAGGTGGCAGACGCGGGGAATCTGGTCTCGGATGACATCATCATCGGTCTGGTAAAAGAGCGCATCATGGAACCCGACTGTGCCAACGGCTTCCTGTTCGACGGTTTTCCGCGCACCATCCCGCAGGCTCAGGCGATAAAAGATGCCGGCATTAAGATCGACTTCGTGGTCGTGATCGAGGTGGCCGATAGCGCAATCATCCAGCGCATGAGCGGACGCCGCATGCATTTGCCTTCCGGCCGGACTTATCATGTGGAATTCAACCCTCCCAAAGTAGGAGGCAGGGATGACGTCACCGGCGAAGAATTGGTGCAGCGTCCCGACGATGCTGAGGATACCGTTATCAAACGACTCAGCGTTTATCATGACCAGACTCAACCCCTGGTCGATTACTACACCGCTTGGCAAAAATCCGGCGACCCGAAAGCGCCGAAATGCGTCAAAATTCCCGGGGTGGGGAATGTGGAAAAAGTACGCGGCCAGATCTTCGCGATTTTGGGCGCCAGTTGAATATGACCGAAAAACCCATTCTTACCCTGGAAGATGCAAAACGCATCGCCGCAGCGGCCCAAGCCGAGGCACTGCGCAACGACTGGCGCGTGGTGATCGCCATAGTCGACGACGGGGGGCATTTGATGTACTTGCAGCGCAATCACGACACCCAATTTGGCAGTGTTGAGACGGCGATCCGGAAAGCCCACGCGGCAGTGGCATTTCAACGTCCCACCAAAGTCTCGGAAGATGCAGTGCTAAGCGGTCGGCTGATACACCTGTCCCTCCCCGGCGTGATCCCTGCCGAAGGAGGTGTACCACTGCAAATTGATAGCGTGGTTGTCGGCGGCTTGGGAATCAGCGGCGTGCGCTCTTCCCAGGACGGACAAATCGCGGCGGCAGGGTTGGCAGCCCTGACCGTAGATTAGCCATGCTTTATCGCCTGGACGAACGCTGTCCGGAACTGCGTGGCGAACAGCATTTCATCGCGGACAACGCCTCGGTTATCGGCCAGGTCATTCTGGAAAATAATGTCAGCGTGTGGTTCAACGCGGTATTACGAGGCGACAACGATACCATCCACATCGGCGCAAACAGCAACATCCAGGATGGAGCAGTGCTGCACACCGACCATGGCAGGCCACTGACTGTCGCAGCAAATGTCTCGGTTGGACATCAGGCCATGTTGCATGGCTGCACGATAGGCGAAGGCAGCCTGATCGGTATCAAAGCGACAATACTTGACCACAGCATCATCGGCAGGAATTGTTTGATCGGCGCAAATACCCTGATCACCGAAGGCAAGGTGATTCCCGATAATTCGCTGGTGATTGGTTCGCCAGGCAAAGTGGTGCGTACCCTGACTGAAGCGGAAATCGACGCTTTGCTGGCCAACGCCAGGCACTATGTGGAACTTATAGCGCGCTATACCGACGGGCTGCACCCCCTATAACCCGTAAGTGCATACCCATATAGCTAGTAATGGTATATCTCTATAACCAACAAATGCACGATACCTATTCAAAATTCAAAGTATCCTTACCGCCTGTAGTTGTTTATGGGTGCTCTCGCAGGCATTTCTGATGCCGTGTATCTGGAAGCTGGAGCGGTTGGCTGAATTATCTTTATAGGGAGGTATTATGTCAGTTGGTCTGGGATTCGCTTTATCTTGCGCTGTAGTTGCAATCTTGTACGGTATATTTTCCATCAAATGGATAGTAGGTAAACCCACCGGCAACGAAACAATGCGCGGTATAGCAGCTGCGATACAGGAAGGCGCTTCTGCCTACCTGAACCGGCAATACACCACGATAGGCATAGTCGGTGCAATCCTGTTTGTCGTTATTCTTGTTGCGCTGAAATGGCCGACCGCCGTCGGCTTCGCCATCGGCGCGATATTGTCGGGGTTGACCGGCTATATCGGCATGAATGTCTCGGTACGCGCCAATGTGCGCACCGCGGAAGCCGCCAAAGAGAGCCTGAACGCGGCCCTCAACATCTCCTTCAAGGGTGGTGCGATCACAGGCATGCTGGTAGTGGGCCTGGGTCTGCTCGGCGTGGCTGGCTACTACGCATTCCTTACCCTGATGCTGGGCACCAGTACCGAACAGGCAACCCACGCCTTGGTGGGTCTGGCGTTCGGCGGTTCGCTGATCTCCATCTTCGCCCGTCTTGGCGGCGGTATTTTTACCAAGGGTGCTGACGTGGGTGCCGATCTGGTGGGCAAGGTGGAAGCCGGCATTCCCGAAGATGACCCGCGCAACCCGGCCGTGATCGCAGACAACGTCGGTGACAACGTCGGTGACTGTGCCGGCATGGCGGCCGACTTGTTCGAAACTTATGCGGTCACCATCATCGCCACCATGGTATTGGGCGGATTGTTGATCACCGGCTCCCCCGAAGCAGTGATCTACCCCCTGGTGCTGGGCGGCTTCTCCATCATCGCCTCCATCGTCGGTACCTTCTTCGTCAAGGCACGCGAGGGCGGCAAGATCATGAACGCGCTATATCGCGGTCTCACCGTTTCCGCCATTCTGGCCGCGATCGCTTTCTATCCGATCACCAAAATGCTGCTCGGTGATGGTGTGACAGTGCATGGTGAGCTGATCAGTTCGCTGCACCTGTACTATGCCACGCTGATCGGCCTGGCATTGACCGCAGCCATGGTGTGGATCACCGAGTACTACACCGCCACAGAATTCGCACCGGTACGCCATATCGCCCAAGCTTCCACTACCGGGCACGGCACCAATGTGATCGCCGGCCTGGGCGTGTCGATGAAGGCTACCGCCGCTCCTGTGCTGGCCGTGTGCCTGGCGATCTGGGGGGCTTACCAATTGGGCGGACTCTATGGCATCGCCATCGCCGCAACTTCGATGCTGTCCATGGCCGGCATTATCGTGGCTCTGGATGCATACGGTCCGATCACCGACAATGCGGGTGGCATCGCCGAAATGGCCAAATTGCCGCCTGACGTGCGCAAGATCACCGATGCGCTGGACGCCGTGGGCAACACCACCAAAGCAGTCACCAAGGGCTATGCCATCGGCTCCGCCGGTCTGGCCGCACTGGTTCTGTTCGCCGACTACACCCACGCCCTGCAGGTCAGGATGGGGGACGTGGTAACGACTTTCGACCTGTCCAATCACATGGTCATCATCGGACTGTTCATCGGCGGCATGGTGCCCTACCTGTTCGCCGCGATGGGCATGGAAGCGGTCGGGCGCGCAGCCGGATCAGTGGTGGTGGAAGTGCGCCGCCAGTTCAAGGAAATTCCCGGCATCATGGAAGGCACCGGCAAACCGCAGTATGGCGTTTGCGTGGACATGCTGACCAAGGCCGCGATCAAGGAAATGATCATCCCGTCGCTGCTGCCCATTGCAGTGCCATTGATCGTCGGTCTGACACTGGGCGCGCAGGCGCTGGGCGGCGTGCTTGTCGGCACCATCATCACCGGCATCTTCGTCGCAATCTCGATGACCACCGGCGGCGGCGCCTGGGATAACGCGAAAAAATACATTGAGGAAGGCCACTACGGCGGCAAGGGCTCGGAGGCTCACAAGGCTGCCGTGACCGGCGACACCGTGGGCGACCCATACAAGGACACGGCAGGACCCGCGGTAAATCCGCTGATCAAGATCATCAACATCGTTGCGCTGATGATCGTGCCGCTGCTTTAACCTTCCCGCCAAAAATCTGGCGCAACACAAACAGGGCGGAATCTCCGCCCTGTTTTTTTACCCGTCTGCCATTGATCCCGCATGCCCATGCCCGCCTGAAACCCGCTTGCCCGGCAACAAAATAAAGCGTCTAATTTTGCCTGGGCAATACCGGTTTTGTACCGGTATGTTTATACAGCAGCCTGCCCCGCTTGCAGCATGAAGGAACAACAAGCACCACGGACTTGCGCAGTCAGGCGAGGCATCCGGCGATCAATCCAGCAGACGGATAATGCGAACAATGAGTTACACTTCTCCCCGTTGACAATGATTGAAGAATGAGAAACTGCCATGCAAAGCCCTGCTGACGTTACGACGGTCTCCCATGTCATACAACTGGCCGTTGCGCCCGTTTTTCTGCTGACCGGTGTCGGCGCGATTCTCAACGTGGTCACAAATCGTCTCGCCCGCATCGTGGACCGCACCAGAGTGTTGGGCCTGCCGGGCGAACAAAAGCATCCCTCGTCAAATGAAGAAATGTCGATGCTCGCGCGCAGGGCGCGGTGGGTCCACTGGGCGGTCAGTTTTTGCACACTGTCCGCACTTTTCATCTGTATCGTGATCGCGGCACTTTTTGTTGGGTCGGAGATAGGCATCGACCCCTCGGGCACGGTTTCACTGTTATTCATTTCAGCGATGCTGACGTTGATTTCCGGCTTGCTGTGTTTCCTCCGCGAAATATTTCTGGCTGCAAAAAGCATAGAGATAGAAAAAAAAGGATATGCGGCGGTTGAAGGCGATCACGGTTAACCGGGCCCGCTGCAACCCCAATCCATGTACCCGCCGTCAAAAGTATTGATCATCGGCTATGGCGAGATGGGCCATGCGATGGAGCACCTGCTAAAGGAAAAGCATCAATTAGCCATCCATGACATTCGTCCTGGACAAGGTCTGCCTTCCATCAAGGTCGAGCAGGAAGCGGCAATGGCCGATTTTGTTTTGCTCTGCGTTCCGGCGTCTCCCCTTCGTGATGTGCTAGGCAAGCTCGCCCCTTGTCTGCAAAAACATTCCATTTGCCTCAGCATCGCCAAGGGCCTGGATGACCAGGGACTGACACCGGCGCAAGTTTACCGACAGGTATTCAACGGTGGGCAACCCCATTGCCTGCTCTATGGCCCGATGATCTCTGAGGAAATTCGCGCCGGCCGGTATGCCTTCGCCGAATTGGGTTGTACGGATACTTCGACGTACCTCGGAGTCCGCGGCCTTTATCAGGGCACCAGGCTGCATATCAGGCATAGCACCGATATTGCGGGTATCTCGTGGTCGGCTATCCTGAAAAATGTTTATGCCATCGCTTTCGGCATGGCCGATGAACTTGGTCTCGGTGACAACATGCGCGGTTTTCTGGCGGTAACGGCGCTGGCAGAGATCGGCGCCATAGTCAGGCGGATGGGTGGAAATCCAGATGCGGCGCTGAGCCTGGCCGGACTCGGTGACCTTGTCACGACCGCTACCAGCCCGGGATCCCATCATCATGAACTGGGGCGCAAACTTGCCAGAGGAGATATACAAGCCATCCGTGGCGAAGGCATACATACACTAGAGACGGTGTCGCGCTATCGGCTGTTTGATACCGCCCCCTATCCCTTGTATGGCCTTATCCATGACACCGTCAAAGCCCCGCTCAATGTGGCCATGAGCTTCGAGGATTATTTGATTCGTATCCGGGAACAGGGCGATGATGTGAAGCAGGCCGCCCCAAGCAGCCATTGAAGTAACAAGCCATTTTGGCGAAAAATGATAAAATACGTTCCGTGCATATAGCAGAACGCCGGGTTGCCTAAGCTATCAGGCTGAAAAGACGGGGAAGCATGGAGAACAGGAACATGAAAAATGAGGTGTTGATGGTTTTGCTGGCCGGCGCCTTGAGCGGGGCTGTGGCGATATTCATGACACCGGAAGCACGGGCCGACCAAGGGCCATTCAGCCTGTCTGGCGGTTCTGGCCTCAGCCCCGGCGCATATGGCATCGCAAAAACCACCGATATGCTCTCCACTCCGGCGACCAGCCAGTACGAAAACGGTTCATGGGCATTCAAATTGACGGCTCCTTCTTCCGGTACCCCGACTACGGGAGGCCCGGAGATCGGACATGATATTGCCACAAGCACAGCCGACAACACTCATTTCGGGCCGGTTGACTCAGAAGCGGCGGCTACTTACAACATCAACAGGGGCGTGGCTTCCACCTTCGGGGTTAACTTGACCGGCAAAATCAAACTCAACCTTGCGGATACATTTCCCGGCCGCAGTCCGGGATTGAACGACTATGCGGCTCAGGCAGAAGCCTATCGAAATCTGGACAGGTTCCAGGCGTTGGGTACGCTGGGCTACAGGATTCATTCGGGAGAACCCGGGATAAACATCAACAAGGTGTTCTACGGATCGGTCGGGGGGATTTACCGGCTAAGCGACCAGATGAGCGGCGGAATCGATTTCAGGTTATCGCAAAGCCCGGCATCACCGGCGCAAGGGCAGCGACAGGTCAGCGCCTATGTGAGCCACAACATCAACAATAACTTCAAGGCCAGAGGCTACTTGCTGCAGGATTTTTCCAACGGCAACCCGGAACGCACTGTAGGCGCCGCTGCCTCATATGGCTTCTAGCCGGCGAGAAAGATACACATGCTTGAGCCAGAACTTAAGGCACTGGTACACCACAATGTCACCAACTCCCTCAACGAAGATGTTCGCAGCGGCGACCTGACAGCGCAACTGCTGCCCGCCGCACAAATTTCATCCGCGCAAGTCATCACGAGACAACAAGGTGTGTTGTGCGGCACGCCATGGTTCGATGAATGCTTTCGCCTGCTGGATCCGGGTTGTAAAATAGACTGGCAGGTGCGGGACGGCGACCCGATCACCCCCGGACAAACCCTGTGCACAGTCACAGGTCATGCCCGTGCCCTGCTTACCGCCGAGCGTTGCGCGCTGAATCTGCTGCAAACCCTTTCCGCCACAGCCACACGCACCAGAAGGTATGTGGATGCTGTGGCGGGAATCAATGTCCGGATCATGGATACGCGCAAGACCCTGCCCGGCCTTCGGCAGGCGCAAAAATACGCGGTGCGGACAGGCGGCGGCAATAACCAGCGCATCGGATTGTTCGACGGCATTCTGATCAAGGAAAACCACATCGCCGCAGCCGGCGGCATCCGGGCTGTGCTGGTGCAGGCATTCCATCTGGCAAAACCCGGCATCAGCGTGCAGATCGAGGTGGAGAACCTGGCACAACTGGATGAGGCTTTGGATGCCGGAGCAAAGCTGGTCCTGCTTGACAACTTTGACCTAGACAATCTGCGCGCCGCCGTGCAGCGCACCGGCAAACGCGCAGAACTGGAAGCATCCGGCGGCATCACGCTGGACAACCTGCGCGAGGTCGCGTTGACCGGCGTCGACCGCATCTCGATCGGAACCCTGACCAAAGATGTCGAATCGCTCGATCTGTCGATGCGATTCAAAACATAATTGGACATGTCATGTGCCAGCTACTAGGCATGAACTGCAACACCCCCACCGACATCTGTTTTTCCTTCACCGGATTCCAGCAGCGCGGCGGCGGAACGGACATCCATGCAGACGGCTGGGGCATCGCTTTCTTCGAGGGAAAGGGCGTGCGCCTGTTCCTCGACCCGCAACCTTCAGTGCGGTCTTCCATCGCAGAATTGGTGCGCAACTATCCGATCCGATCCCTCAATGTCATCGCGCATATTCGCAAGGCGACGCAGGGTATCGTGACACTCGAAAACACCCATCCTTTCATGCGCGAATTGTGGGGAAAATATTGGGTATTCGCGCATAACGGCAACCTGCCTGAATTCCTGCCCACACTGGATGGCTGCTACATACCGGTCGGCAACACCGACAGCGAGCTGATCTTCTGCTGGCTGCTGCAGAGCCTGCGCCAGCGATTCGGTGATGCGCCGCCCTCACGCGATGTATTGTTCAGTGCCTTGCATGAACTCACCTATCCGCTGTCCGGCACGGGCATCTTCAACTACCTGCTCTCCAACAGTGATTGCCTGTTCGCACACTCGTCCACCGAACTGAGCTACTTAACCCGGCGCGCGCCATTCAATATGGCGCACCTGAAGGATGAGGACGTGACGGTGGATTTCAGCCGGGTGGCCACGCAGAATGACCGCGTGTCTATCATTGCCACCCAGCCGCTTACCGACAATGAACCCTGGCTGGCCATGCAACCCGGTACACTGTGGATGTTCCATGAAGGCGAGGCAGTGGACAGTCTTGTTACTCTGCCCAGCCCGGTCAGTTCGCTGCAGGGGATTTGAATTTCCTTGCTGCGTCCCAATCTATTAAGCTTTCCGTAATTAAAGACAGCGCGGCATCGCTCCGGGCCGGGCCAAGGAAATAAGAGAGCTGTCCATACGTCCGACAGGAATGTTGGATAAGATTTCCAGGGTCGCTTGGAGAAAAAGGAAGTTGGAATGCAGGTGATTTAACCAAAATGCATCTTTGTCTTGCTGGCTTGCTTCACTTCGTTCGCAATGACGGCATTGGGGATCCCCGCGCTTGACCTTAAAACCTCCGTCATTGCAACAAGGCTTCAGCTGCGAGCGAAGCGCGGCAGAGGCGATGCCGACGCGGCAATCCAGGACAGCACACCGCCAAATTGCTTCACTTCGTTCACAATGCCGGCAAGGCTTTTTTGTCTTGCTGGATTCCCGCCGGAATGACGGCATGTAGGTCGTGAATTATGGAAAGCTCAATAGTACGGCTCGTAACTTGAAAGGAAATGATCATGAGTGCTTCCCTGCACATTGTCTGCCCGCATTGCGATGGCGTAAATCGCCTGCCTGCCGCCAAGCTTGGCGAACAGCCCGTTTGCGGCAAGTGCAAACAGCCGCTGTTCGATGCGCATCCCGCAGAACTGGGCAGCGGCAATTTTGCGCTGCACATCAGCCGCAACGACATACCCGTGCTGGTGGATTTCTGGGCGCCCTGGTGCGGCCCGTGCAAAATGATGGCTCCCGCCTTTGTGCAGGCTGCCAAACAGCTGGAACCCGGGATGCGCCTGGCAAAGCTGAACACCGAGGAGGCCCGGGAGATCGGGGCGCGCTACAACATCCGCAGCATTCCCACCCTCGCGCTGTTCGCGGGCGGAAAAGAGTTGGCGCGGCAAGCGGGCGCGATGGATGCCGTCGGCATCGTGCGATGGGCACGCAGCAAGGTTTGATCTCGCCGCATAGACAGATACAAACGAAACGGAGTTTTGCCCATGGACAAAACCACAGGCGCGTTAGAATAAACTCAATATCTTGGTCGTAGTTGTAGTAATTGGTTGTCCGGTCACAGAAAGACTTGGCGTTGTCGTTGTCACCGTGGCAGTGATGGGTTGCAATATGAAGTTGGTATTGGCCATGCTACCCACGACCAGACCCTGCCCCTGCATAACGCCGGTATTGAGCGAAAGTGCGCCGCCCGGCAAGGATCCCTGCAAAACATTATCCACCACTGCATTATCACGTATGTCCTGATCGTCCACACCACCCTTGGCTTGCGGGGCCGGTGCCACAGTGAAAATCTTGAGGTTGAGCGGCTGCAAGTGCGGCATTTGATCAGCCGCGCCAGCGTAACCCATCTGGTTGGGCAAAATGGACAGTGTGCCCTTGCCGGTAGTCAGGGTGGTCTCGCCCAGATTCACCTTGTCATAAGTACCGACGGGTGCCAGCAAGGCCATCGCACTGCCCGGTGCAACCACAAGGATTTCGTGGTCCGTGCCGCGGATGCCCAGCGTCGCCGATGGCGTTGTGATCCGGTAATTTGCCTTGTTGATCTTGCCGATCAGCCCGGTGATGGCACGGAATCCGCCTTTGAACAGCGAAAAAAAACTTTGCTCGTTACCGTCTTGCTTGCCGGCAAACCTGAAGCTGTCGAACTTGAGGCTGGTATCCGGACGAACCGCAATGAAACCGCCGTCCTCCATGCTGATTTGCGCTGAGGCAGTTGCTGCAGTAGTCAGGGTATCGCCTTCGCTGACCGCGTCGCCTTTCTGTATCGCATGTGCCTTTCCGGTCCCGGTTGTCAGCTGAACCGTCCCGTACACAAATTGCACATGTCCCGCGACAGCGGCATAAACGCTGCCGCAAGCGCAGGCCAGCGCCAGCGCAGCCGCCAGGTGAAATAACGCATTGCCCAGACTTTTCATGTCACACCCCGCTCAAGTATTGCCTATTGGAAATCGCGCCGCAGCGTCAGCGAAACATCGGTGCGATTGTAGCTGTAAATGACGATATTCGAGTCGTTGCGCGCATAATCCAGCTGCGGGCGCACCGTCCAGTATTTGTACACATGCCAATTCAAACCCAGCGTCAATTGATACAGCTTGTCTGCGCGCTGGTTCAGGAAATAAGTATTGACCCTGCTGTAGTCGCCCACCTGCGCACCCGCATTGGCGAACAGGGTCAATTTTTCAAAGACTTCTGTCTGGCCGCCGACGCGCAAACCGTTGAAATGCATCGCGCCGTCGATACGCCCGCCATCGGGAGTGGCCGGTGTGATGATCGTCGAGACATCCTGCTCCGTGCCGTAATAGAGCGCACCGGACAGCACTGATTTCCCGCCGGCGAGCACGTGCTGCCAACCCGCGCCGATCACCTGCTGATTGAAATCGTTCACCTGCATAACGGTTTGCGCAAAGCGATATTGCAGATACTGTCCGAATAAATTCACCTGATTGCCCGGATCAAACACATGTGCCCATTCCGTATCCAGACCCGCGGCATTAAAGTTGCGCGCATTGCCCAGTGTATTCTCCTCAGCCAGCATGCCCGCGCGCACCCGGTTGTCTTGCGTGCCGTACATCATGCCGGCGCGCCCGCCCAAATCGACCGAATCAAAACTTGTTTGCGTGTGGTAGCCGCGCTGATGCAGATCCGCTCCGGCATATAATCCCCAGTTGTTATCCAGGCTGTGAACAACCCCGGTTCCGGCAGCCACGCCATAATAGTTGTCGGATGCTTTTACATCGGAGGGATTCAGCGTGGCGACAATATTGCCCAGAGACGGGATACTGATCTGTGATTGGTCAGTGGAGTTATTGACGTTGCTGTCACGCCCGACAGTCGCCTCGACATAGCTGTTGATGCGCGTCTGCCTGCTGGTATCCAGCGCGGCAATCGCATCAAGGTATTTGCGGATCGTGGCGCGCGCCGCTGCGGGAGGATCCTGCTTCAATACTGCTTCAAATTCCAAATTGGCGCGCTGCAGGTCGCCCAACTGGTAATAGGCACGCGCCATGTCCATGCGTGCACCGGCAAAATTCGGGTCTACCATCAGCACCCGCTCGAAGGCGAGTGTCGCCTTGTCCGGCTTGCCGCTATCCAGCGCGGCAACACCGAGCAGATAATCAAAGCGCACTTCGCCGGAACGTTCAAACTCTGACGCTTCCAGCAGCTTGTAGGCTAACTCCGGCTTGCCGTTTTTGATCAGCGCTTCGGCGTCGGGCAGCAATTTCTCCCGCGCGTCGCTTCCGGCTTTTTTTCTGTCTTCGGCTTCGCGCCTGGCCTGCGCTGACTTTGCCGCAGCGCTGCCGACTTCACTATCGTCGGCCTTTTGGGCATAGACTCCGCCAGAAGCCAACAACAATCCGGAGAACATCAAACCTGCCGGCTTGCTTAATTTCATCATCCCCCCTTGCTGCATTCACCGCTGCCACACACGGCCATGGTGTCACTTGAAACGAATGTACGTGCCATATTAAACCTTATTTTTTTCCGGGCATACCACTACACGATAGTGCAGGGGGACCAAGAACAAAAACCTGTCGGCCATGGCTGGTGACCGGACCGGCAACCGGAACTGTAGCAATAAAGCAATGCCTGCCCCGTTCAAGCAACCTTGCGCGCCACCAGGTCGATCAATGCCGATATGCCGCTGTGTCCCGCGCCTTCGCTGACATGATCGTCATGCTCGCGCAGATGAATGATTTCCATGTCGCCGAACGCTTCACGCAACAATGCTTCGGTGTACATGTTCTCCGCCGCCGGCGGGCCGCCGGTCTTGTACTCGAGCTGGCGCGGAGTGTAGCCTTGCAGCAACAGCAACCCGCCCGGTTTCAGGCAGCGCCTGATGCCCGCGAACATTTGTTCGCGCAATGCGGGATCCGCGAACTGGATAAAGATCGCCGCCACCATATCGAAGCGGTTTTCGCCCCATTGCCACTGGCTTAGATCGGCCTGCTCGAATTCCACGATAACGCCGCGCTGTTCGGCCAGCTTGCGCGCCTTTTCCAGAGCCACCGGTGACGCTTCCACCGACAGCACCCGCAAACCCTGCTGCGCCAACCACACGCCGTTGCGCCCTTCCCCGTCGGCCACCGCGAGGCAGCTCATGCCCGGTTTCAACAGAAGCCGTTGCGAAACCAGAAAATCATTCGGCTTTGTTCCAAAATAGAATTCCTCACTGGCGTAACGTTCATCCCATTTATTCATGACTAAAATATTTCCTTTGTAAAGTATCCCGTAAACATTGCAGCGGCTGCAGCCCGTTATCGACCGGCCACCTGCTCCCGCCAACGGCAAATTCCATGGCCGCGGCAAGAATACAGATTTGGGCTGTATTATCCTGCCTGCTCCGCTGTGAACCCTGCCGTTCATTCCGCTGGAATTTTATACCCGACTAACTTAATATGCTTGCATAAATAAATTTTACAAACGCAGCTTCCCGGAGTTCCATTGCCTCATCTACGCGAAAACAATACCGCACTGATTAGTGCGCTGCGCGGCTTATTGCCGTCAGAATCCGTGCTTGCGGATGCAGAGGATATGCGCCCGTTCGAGTGCGACGGGCTGGCAGTCTACCGGCAGCTGCCCATGGTCGTGGCGCTGCCGGAAACCGTAGCGCAGGTGCAAAGCATCCTGCGCCTGTGCCATGCACACGGGGTGCCGGTAGTGGCGCGCGGCGCGGGCACCGGTCTTTCCGGCGGCGCACTGCCGCTGGCGGACGGACTGCTGCTGAGTCTGGCAAAATTCAACCGCATCCTGAATATCGATGTGCATAACGCGATGGCTACCGTGCAACCCGGTGTGCGCAACCTGGCCATATCCGAAGCTGCGGCGGCCTACGGCATGTATTACGCGCCCGACCCCTCGTCGCAGATCGCCTGCACGATAGGCGGCAATGTCGCGGAAAACTCCGGTGGCGTGCATTGCCTGAAATACGGCCTGACCGTGCACAATATCCTGATGCTGAAAGTGGTCACTATGGAAGGCGAACTGCTGACCATAGGCGCCGAGACGCTGGACTCGCCCGGCTATGACCTGCTGGCGCTGATGACCGGTTCCGAGGGCATGCTGGGCGTGATCGTCGAAATCACCGTCAAGCTGTTGGCCAAACCGGAACGCGCACAGGTCGTGCTGGCGGCCTTTGACGATGTGATGAAGGCGGGCGAGGCGGTCGGCTCCATCATCGCCGCCGGCATCATCCCCGCCGGTCTGGAAATGATGGACAAGCTCGCCATCCGGGCGGCGGAGGATTTCGTGCATGCGGGTTATCCGCGCGATGCCGATGCCATCCTGCTGTGCGAACTGGACGGCACGCATGCCGAGGTATCCGAATACATCCTCGCGGTGCGCAACATATTGACAGCCAGCGGCGCGACCGAAGTGCGCACCGCGGCGGACGAGGCCGAGCGGCAGCTGTTCTGGAAGGGGCGCAAATCAGCCTTCCCCGCCGTGGGACGCATCTCGCCTGATTATTACTGCATGGATGGCACGATACCGCGCCGCCAGTTGCCGCATGTGTTGCGCCGCATCGGCGAGATGTCGGCCGAATACGGATTGGCGGTCGCCAACGTGTTCCACGCCGGGGACGGCAACCTGCACCCGTTGATCCTGTTCGACGCCAACAAGGAAGGCGAGCTGCATCGCACCGAGGAATTCGGCCGAAGCATCCTGCAACTGTGCGTGGAAGTCGGCGGCACCATCACCGGCGAGCACGGGGTCGGCGTCGAAAAAATAGACCAGATGTGCGTCCAGTTCCACAGCGCAGAATTGAGCCAGTTTCACGCCGTCAAGGCCGCATTCGATCCCTCCGGCCTGCTCAATCCGGGCAAGGCCGTGCCTACACTGCGCCGCTGCGCCGAATTCGGCGCGATGCATGTGCACCACGGACAACTCCCACATCCCGAACTGGAGCGCTTCTAAAGACACCCATGCTTGAATCAGATATCAGCGCTGCACTGCAGCAACAGGTGCTGGACGCGTTCCATAAGGAGACGCCACTCAGTATTTCCGCAAGCGGCAGCAAGGCTTTTCTCGGCAACGCAAGCCGGGGACAGGCTATCGATGTCACCGGGCACCGCGGCATCGTCGAGTACGATCCGCGCGAACTGGTGCTGACGGTGCGCAGCGGCACCACGCTGCACGAGATCGAAGCCGCACTGGCCGAAGCCGAGCAGATGCTGGCGTTCGAACCGCCGCATTTCGGCGAGGCTGCCACGCTGGGCGGCACGATTGCGTGCGGATTGTCCGGGCCGCGCCGCCCCTACTGCGGATCCGCGCGCGATTCCGTGCTGGGCTGCAAACTGATCAACGGCCGAGGCGAGATACTGCGCTTCGGCGGACAGGTGATGAAGAACGTCGCAGGCTACGACGTCTCGCGGCTGATGGTCGGTGCCCATGGCACGCTGGGCGTCATGCTCGAGCTCAGCCTGAAGGTGCTGCCGCGCCCGGCGGCCAGCATCACCGTTACAAGAGTATGCAACGCGGCAGGTGCAGTCTCGAGCATGAGTGCCTTGCTGGGCAAGCCGCTTCCGGTGGACGGCGCGTGCTTTCACGGCGAACAATTGTATATACGCATCTCCGGCAGCGCACAGGCCGTCCGGGAGGCGCGCAGCAAGATAGCCGGCGACGTGCTGCCGGATGCCGATGCCTTCTGGCATGCGCTGCGCGAGCATCAGCTGCCTTTCTTCAAGCGCAACGGCGCGCTGTACCGCGTGATGGTCAAACCCGCGACTCCGCCCCTAAATATCGAAGGCACTTGGCTGCTGGACTGGGGCGGCGCGCAACGCTGGTTGTACAGCAATGAAGACCCTGCATCGTTACGCCATCGCATCGCAAGCGTTGGCGGCCATGTCACCGCGTTTCGCGGCGGCAAACAAACAGACGAAATTTTCCAGCCATTGCCTGCACCGCTGCTGGCGATACACCAGCGGATCAAGGCAAGTTTCGACCCGAAGAACATTTTCAACCGCGGCCGGCTGTACGCCGAACTCTGACATGCAAACCTCCATTTCCGCCGAACTGCTGAGAAATCCCGATATCGCAGAAGCAGATGACATCCTGCGCAGCTGCGTGCACTGCGGATTCTGCACCGCGACCTGCCCGACCTACCAGTTGCTGGGATCGGAGCTGGATGGCCCGCGCGGCCGCATTTACCTGATCAAGGAAATGCTCGAGACGCAGCAGGCCAGCGCCAAGACCCGATTGCATCTGGATCGCTGCCTGACCTGCCGCTCCTGCGAGACCACCTGCCCGTCCGGGGTGCGTTATGGCCGCCTGGTCGACATCGGCCGCGAGATGGTCGAACAGCTGGCGCCGCGCTCCCTTGCCGAACGGCTGTTGCGCAAGGCCATGCTCGCGGTCATCCCCCATACCGGCCGGATGTCGGTCGTGCTGGCGCTGGCGCGCCTGGTCCGCCCGCTGCTGCCGGCAGAACTCGGAAAAAAAATACCGGCCAAACAGGCCGCCACCGTGACACCGGTGACATCCCACGCACGGCGCATGCTGGTTCTGCAGGGCTGCGTCCAGCCGCTGGGTACGCCGAACACCAATGCGGCCGCGGCACGCGTGCTCGACCGGCTCGGCATCTCGCTGGTCAGCGCACCGGGTGCGGGTTGCTGCGGCGCACTCAACCAGCACCTGTCCGACAGCGAGGGCGCGCGCGCGATGATGCGCCGCAACATCGATGCATGGTGGCCATACCTCGAGAGCGGCGTCGAGGCGATCGTGATGACCGCCAGCGGCTGCGGACTGATGGTGAAGGACTACGGCCATGCATTGAAAGACGATGCCGGGTATGCAGACAAGGCCGCGCGCATCAGCTCGATCACGCTCGACCTGGCCGAAATTCTGGGCCGCGAGAATCTGGATGCCTGGGCGCACATCGGCAGGGGCACGCGCGTGGCCTACCACTCGTCCTGCACCCTGCAGCACGGACAGAAGCTCGGCGGGACAGTGGAAGCGATCCTCAGGCGTTGCGGTTACGAACTCACGCCTGTCGCGGACAGCCATCTGTGCTGCGGCGCAGCCGGGACATACACCCTGCTGCAAGCCAAACTGTCCCGGCAACTGCTGGACAACAAACTGGCCGCGCTGGGTGCAGGCAAGCCGGAAGTGATCGCCTCCGCCAATGTCGGTTGCCAGATGCACCTGGCCGGCGCGAGCGATGTGCCGGTCAAGCACTGGATAGAGTTGCTGGAACAGGGCCGGAATTAAATAATACTTATTCAAACAAGGAGAGACCACAGCATGGCAATCAAATCGTTCCACCCGCCGCAACGCGTTTTGATGGGGCCAGGTCCCTCCGATGTCAGCCCGCGTGTTCTGGAAGCCCTGTCGCGTCCGACCATAGGCCACCTTGATCCGGTTTTCATAACCATGATGGACGAGATGAAAACGCTGCTGAAATTCGCATTCCAGACCGAAAATGAATTGACCATGCCGGTCTCGGCACCGGGCTCTGCCGGCATGGAAACCTGCTTCGTCAATCTGGTCGAGCCGGGAGACAAGGTCATCGTGTGCCAGAACGGCGTGTTCGGCGGGCGCATGAAAGAGAATGTCGAACGTTGCGGCGGCATCGCGGTGATGGTACAGGATGAATGGGGGCGCGCGATCGATCCGCAAAAACTGGAGGACGCGCTCAAAGCCAATCCCGATGCCCGCATCGTCGCTTTCGTGCACGCGGAAACCTCCACCGGCGCACAATCCGACGCGAAAGCACTGGTCGAGATCGCGCACAAATATGATTGCCTGACCATTGTCGACGCGATCACTTCACTGGGCGGTACCCCGCTCAATGTTGACCAATGGAACATCGATGCGGTGTACTCGGGCACGCAGAAATGCCTGTCGTGCACGCCTGGCCTCTCCCCGGTCAGCTTCAATCCCCGGGCGCAGGAAAAGATCAGGAATCGCAAGACCAAAGTACAGAGCTGGTTCATGGACCTGAATCTGGTGATGGGTTACTGGGGAGGCGCGACCAAGCGCGCCTACCACCACACCGCGCCGATCAACGCGCTGTATGGCTTGCACGAGGCACTGGTGATACTGCAGGAAGAGGGCCTGCAAAATGCCTGGGCGCGTCACCATAAAAATCATCTCGCGCTGCGTGCCGGGCTGGAAGCAATGGGGCTCAACTTCATGGTGCCCGAAGCGGAGTGCCTGCCGCAACTGAATGCGATCATTGTGCCGGATGGCGTGGATGAAGCTGCGGTACGTTCGCTCCTGCTCTCCGAACACAAGCTGGAAATCGGCGCAGGCCTGGGTGCGATGGCCGGAAAAGTATGGCGCATCGGCCTGATGGGACACTCCAGCAGCCCGAGCAACGTGCGGCTGTGCCTGAACGCACTGGACGATGTGCTGGTGCGCCTGAAAGCGCCGATCAGGCATGGCGTCGGCGTGGAGGCAGCCAACCGGCTGCTGGCAAGTTGACCGCTTGCCGCTGTGATGGGCTGGGTTGCGCCGGACTTACGCAGCAGGCCAGGCCAGGCCAGGCCAGAAAAAATTATGTCTTACTTAAAGTCGGAACCAGAATTTATTGCAATGCCGGAACAGGCGTCAGGAGTATCCAATCGTGAAAAGCAATATTGAAATCGCGCAATCCGCCTCGAAACGGACCATCATCGGACTGGCCGAAGAGCGGGCCAATATCCCGCCCGAAGCCCTTGAACCATACGGCCATTACAAGGCCAAGCTTTCCCTTGAATATGCGGCCCGGATTGCGGAAGAACCCAACGGGAAACTGATCCTGGTTACAGCCATTTCGCCCACCCCCGCCGGTGAGGGCAAGACGACGACGACGGTGGGCCTGGGCGACGCGCTGAACCAGATCGGCAAGAACGCGATAATCTGCCTGCGCGAGCCCTCGCTCGGCCCGGTATTCGGCATGAAGGGCGGCGCTGCCGGCGGCGGATTTGCACAAGTCGTGCCGATGGAAGATATCAACCTGCACTTCACCGGCGATTTCAATGCCATCTCGCTGGCCAACAACCTGCTCGCCGCGCTGATCGACAACCACATACACCACGGCAACGAACTCGATATCGATACCCGGCGAATCACGTGGAAGCGCGTCATAGACATGAATGACCGCGCGCTGCGCAAGATCACGATCGGTCTGGGAGGCCCAGGCAACGGTTATGTAAGGGAGGACGGATTCGATATCGTGGTCGCTTCGGAAGTCATGGCGATATTTTGTCTCGCGAAGAGCCTGGAAGACCTGAAAGAAAGGCTGGGGAATATTGTGATCGGCTATACCACCGGCCAGAAGCCGGTGCTGGCGAGAGACCTGAATGCGCACGGTGCGATGACGGCCATGCTGAGGGATGCCTTTTCCCCCAATGTGGTGCAAACGATGGAGAACAACCTGGCGATCATACACGGCGGCCCGTTCGCAAATATCGCCCATGGTTGCAACTCGGTCATTGCCACGTCCACTGCCCTGAAGCTGGCGGATTACGTCGTGACCGAAGCCGGTTTCGGTGCCGACCTGGGCGCGGAGAAATTCATCGACATCAAGTGCCGCAAGTCCGGCCTGCAACCCTCGGCGGTCGTGCTGGTGGCAACCGTGCGCGCGCTGAAATACCACGGCGGGGTCGAGGTCAAGGATACCGGCAAGGAAGACCTGGCGGCGCTCAAAAAAGGCCTGGTCAATCTCGAGCGCCACATCGACAACATACGCAACCATTTCGGTCTGCCTTGTGTCGTCGCGATCAATCACCGCACCGAGGACACACCCGCAGAAGTCGACCTGCTGAAGTCCAGCGCGGCTACACACGGGGCAGAAGTAATTGTGGCGCGGCATTGGGCCGAAGGCGGCAAAGGCGCAGTCGATCTGGCGCATGCGGTCGTCAAGATGTGCGAACAGCCCAACGATTTCAAATTTGTCTATGAAGACAGCGAGACTCTCTGGAACAAGATCAAGGCCATCGCAACGAAAATATACGGTGCGTCCGATATCTCCGCCGACAAGAAAATCATCGCGCGCCTGGAATCCCTGCAAAAAACCGGTTACGGACATTTTCCGGTCTGCATCGCGAAGACCCAATATTCCTTTTCCACCGACCCCACCTTGCGAGGTGCCCCGGACAATCACATCCTGGACATCAGCGAGGTCCGACTGGCGGCCGGCGCGGAGTTCATCGTGGTGGTATGTGCCGAGATCATGACGATGCCGGGCCTGCCCAAAACTCCGTCTGCGCATTCAATCGACGTCAATGAAGACGGGGTGATTGTCGGTTTGTTTTGAGCCCCCATTCTCTGCACCAGGGCTGAACGGGAACCCGTGGCAGATGCACACCAACAAAAAGTCCCGCCCGCGATGAGCGGGACTTATGCGGATATTTCACGTCCGGCCGAGGAATCTCTTTTCGAAGTCATCGACCGGCACCGGTTTGCTGAACAGATAACCCTGCATCTCGTCACAGCTCAATAGTCGCAACAGGTTTGACTGTTCCCCGGTTTCGACACCTTCCGCAACCACCTTGAACTTCAGCGCATGCGCCAGATCGATGATCGTGGACACCAGTGCCAGCCCTTCCGGCCCTGCGGTCATCCCGACCACGAACGAGCGATCGATCTTCAGCGTGTCGGCCGGCAGCTTGGCGAGGTAGCCCAGCGAAGAGAAACCGGTGCCGAAGTCGTCTATCGCCACGGTCACTCCCATCGCGCGGATCGCCTGCAGGCTCGCGACATTATGCTTCAGGTCTTCCATGATCATGCTTTCGGTGATCTCCAGCTCCAGCCCCTCGGCCGCATGCGCATTGATGCCGATCTTCCGCTCGATCTCGGCGGCAAAACCGGGATTGCGCAGCTGCAGCGGCGACACGTTCACCGCGATACGCACTGCAGCCAAGCCGGCAGCACGCCAGCGCAGGTAATCCGCGATGGCCTGGCGCAGCGCCCAGCGCCCGACATCGTAGATCAGGCCTGTCTCTTCCAGGATGGGGATGAAACGACCCGGCGGCACCAGGCCGGTGCGCGGATCGTTCCAGCGGATCAACGCTTCGGCACTCGTAACCTTGCCGCTGACCAGATTCACCTTGGGCTGGTAATGGAGCACGAATTCCTCGTTATCGATCGCACGGCGCAGCTGGTTTTCCAGCGTGAGCTTGCCGGCCACCGCCTCGGTCATCTTCCTGGTGTGGAACAGGTAGCGGTCGCCGCTCCGCTTGGCCACCTTGAGTGCGGCCTCGGCATTATTGAACAGGGTATCGACATCGCTACCGTCATCGGGACACAGCGCGATACCGGCCTTGGCTGAGATGCGAAACACGGCGTCGCTCAGGTGGAACGGGTGCTCCAGAAGAGCTCTAGACTTCTTGTCGAACAACTTGGTCAGGTTGCCCTCCGGCTTCACTTTTGGCATTACCACGGCAAAATGGTCCGCATCCAGCCGTGCCAGCAGACCTTCCCCTCCCATGTTTTGCTTCAACCACTCGGCCACCTGCTTAAGCAGTGCGTCACCGGCGGCCCTGCCCAGGCTGTCGTTGATGTTCTTAAATCGCTCCAAGTCGATAAGCAACAAGGCGAGCTGGTGGCCGCTGCTCTCCGCACTGCGGATGAATTGCCCGACGCGTTCGAAAAACAGGCTGCGGTTGGCCAGCCCGGTGAGCGCATCGAAGTAAGCGAGATAATTGAGCCGCTCCTGCTTGCCGATGTGATCTATAGCGAAAGCGACGTCCATGGCCAGTTCGGTCAATAGCTGTACCTCATCCTCATGAAAAAATTCAACCTCGCTGGCATACAGCGCGAGCGTACCCACCGCCTCATCCGAGACGATCAGCGGAAAAATTGCCATCGAACGCACTCCTGACTCGGCGTATTCCTTGCGGAACACAACCTTGGGGTCGCTTTGCGAATCGTTGGACACGATGACCTGTTTTTCCCTGATTACCTGCCCGGTCATGGTTTTCTGCGTACCCTCACTGGATGACAATACTTTCTTGATGGCATCCATCAGTTCCACGTCCTTGCCCGCCGAGGCGACAGGGACTATTTGCATATCGCTGCGATCCACGATGCATATCATGGCCATACGGAATCCGCCTGCCTCGACAGCAATCCGGCATGCCTCCCTGAACAGCCGGTCGCGGTCATTCGCGCGCACGATCAGCTCATTGATGCCGCTCAACACGGCATAAACGCGGTTGAGGTATCTGATCCTGGCTTCTGTATCCTTGCGTTGGGTGATATTGTCGAAGACAGCCACAAAATGCTCTTTATCATAGCTATAGACAGCGAGGGAAAGCCAGATGTCCAAACCTGCCACATATGTCTCGAATTTTTCCGGCTTGCCGGTCAATACCACCCGGCCGTAAACCTCGAAAATTTCCCGGTTTGTTTCCCTAACTCCGGGGATGATGTCGCTGATTTTTTTCCCAGCCACCTCCTTAAGTCCGGTGAGTTTTTCAAACGCGCTGTTGACTTCGATGTAGACAAAGTCCAGCAGTTGATCCTGTTCGAAAATCGCCCTGCAGTACGCATAGCCTTCCAGCATGTTCTCGAACAGCAATTGATATCGTGATTCGCTTGCCTTGAGCGCAATTTCAGATTGTTTGCGCCCGGTAATGTCCTGGCAGGTGCCGACTGCTCGGATCGCCTTTTCCTGATCGTCAAACATTACCTGCCAACGTTCTTCCACGAACTTGATCCGGCCATTCGGCAGCAGTAATCGGTGCTCGATCACGCCATCTGTATGCTGTTCGATCGACCGGACAAATGCCTCATCCACCGCTGCGCGGTCTTCAGGGTGCACATACTGGACGAAATCCTGATATGTGCCATGAAAGTTGGCCGGCTCGGTTTCAAAGATACGAAAGGTCTCGTCCGACCAAATGACCGCCATGCTGGCCAGGTCGGTCTCCCAGCTTCCAACTTTGGCGACCCGTTGAGCCGCAACCAGACGGGATCGCTCGACTTCAAGCATTTGAACCAATTGGCGCTGCTCCTGTTCTTTCGCCTGCAATGACTGCTGCGCCCGCCTGGTTTCCGTGACATCTCGATAGTACCAGACACGCCCGTAATATTTTCCGTCCGTGTCGGTAATCGGCGCGGAATAGCGATCAATGATCCTGCCGTCTTTGAACTGCAATTCATCGATGCTCATCTCGTTGCGGTGTTCGTACAAATATTTTATCTGGGCGACAAATGCATCCCCGTCTTCAATCTGGTCGGCAACTATGGATGCGGGTGTATCCTGTCCCGGCATTAATGTTTCTGCAGGGAGTCCCCATAGATCAATAACTTTCTGGGTGCGGAAGAGTATTTTTTGGTTTTCGTCGACTACCAGAATCGCATCCAGCGAAGTCTCCTGCTGGGTCTGTAGCATCCTGTTCATGAAACCCAGCTTCTCCTCCACAGACCTGCGTTCGGCAAGCTCCCGCCGCAGTGCAGTGTTGGCATCCTCCAGCTGCAGCGTCTTGTCCTCGAGTTTGTGTATCAGCGTCTCGCTGTAATACCTTAGCAGCGTGTTTTCATCGCCCGTGGGTTGGTGGGGCAGTGCCGGTTTGGCTGCGTCGGCGTTGGCCTGAACCTCGCGCAGCCGGGCGATGAAATCCTGCGGCTCCGAAGGCTTGAGGATAAAGGCATCAGCGCCGAGATCCATGGCCAGGCGCTCGTCATCCTCTTCGGTGTAGGTTGCGGTGTAAACGATGAACGGAATATCCTTCAGACGTGCATCGGCCTTCCAGCGGCGCAGCAGCGAGTAACCGTCCATCACCGGCATCAGCAGGTCGGAAATGATCACGTCCGGCGGTGATTGCCGCGCCTTGACCAGTGCCTCGGCACCGTGGCACGCGGAATCGACTACCCATCCGTTGCCTTCCAGCAAAGCGCGCAGATAATAAAGATTCTCTTCCTTGTCTTCGACGATCAGGACGCGAGTCATGGCTGTTTTCTCCCGGCTGGCGAAGTTAAAAAGCGCTCGATCTCATCGACAAAGGTCTCGGGGTTGATCGGCTTTTCGATATAGCCATCGCAGCCGGCGGCCAGGCTTTTTTCGCGGTCGCCGGCCATCGCAAAGGATGTCACCGCGACAATAGGCGTGTTGCGCAGCGCATCGACACCGCGCAGCGCCTGAGCAACGGCATAGCCATCCATCAGGGGCAATTGAATGTCGAGCAATATCAGCCCGGGGGCTAGCGACGTTGCCAGCGCTATGCCGCTTGGGCCATCATGGGCGGGAATCACCTTGTGGCCGCGCTGCTCCAGCAGGAAAGTCGCCAGATAGCGGTTCTGTTCGTTGTCTTCGATCAGCAGTATCGTGCAGCTCATGATCTGGACGGTAACTGCAAAGGAATGGTCAGGGTGAACTCGCTGCCTTTCGACCATATGCTGTTCACCGTTATCTCGCCCTGCAGCAGCACTGCGAGCCGGCGGCAGATTGCCAGCCCCAGTCCGGTCCCCTCGTGCTGGCGGGTGAGGCCGGCATCAAGCTGGCGGAACGGCTGGAACAGCGTGGCCAGCTCATCGGGTTTGATGCCGATACCGGTATCGGATACCTGCAAGCGCACGGCCGGACGTGGCGGCAAGTCGGGCTGTGCCCGGAATCCGTCGATCAGCCCGGCCGTGACCGTCACGCCGCCGTGCTCGGTGAACTTGATCGCATTGTTGAGCAGGTTCAGGAGTATCTGTTCCACCCTGCGCCGGTCGCTGACCACGTTGAATGGCCCGGCGTGGATCACGGCATCCAGCGCAAGATGCTTCTTTTCGGCCATAGGCCGCACCAATGCGATCACCCGCTCCAGCGACACGCGCAGGTCAAACGGTTCGGCACGGACCTCAAGCTGGCCTGCCTCGATTTTCGAAATATCGAGTACATCGTTGATCAAATCCAGCAGGTGGCGGGCGCTACCCTGCACCATGCCGAGCTGTTTGGTCTGCTCGGCTCCCAACGGCCCGGCCAGGCCCTGCAAGATTATGCCGGTGAAGCCGATGATCGAGTTCAGCGGCGTGCGCAACTCGTGCGACATCGTCGCGAGGAAGGCGGACTTGATCTCGTCGGCCGCCCGGGCGCGTACCAGCGCGGCCTGCAATTCGCCGGTGCGCTCGGTCACTTTCTGTTCCAGGGTTTCATTCAACTCGCGCAACGCGGTCTCGGCCTGCTTGCGCTCGGAAATGTCGATGCCCATGCCGACCAGACACGTCATGCCATTGAACACCACGCGCCTGCCGGTAAAAAAATACGGCGTGGCCTTGCCGTCCCTGGCGATCAGCGATGCTTCGATGAACGACTCCCCGGTCTCGAAAACCTCGGCGATCCGCCGTTCCAGCGCATGCTTCTCTTCGCCGGAGAAAATATCCAGCGGATGCATGCACGCGATCTCAGCGCCGGAATAGCCGGAAACAATTTCGAAATTTTTGTTCCAGCGCAAAAATTGCCCCTGCTCATTGTAGAAATACAGGATGCCGGGCATGCTTTCGATCATCGTGTCGGAGAACTGCCTTTCGCTTTGCGCAGCCATTTCTGCCTGCCGCCTTTCTTCGTCGCGGGCGAGATTGTCGAGCGCGAAGGAAACGTCGCCGGCTGCCTCTGCCAGCAACGCGATCTCCTCATCCTGAAAAAAATCCTGCTGGTCCGCATAAACAGTGAGCGTGCCGCACACCCGGTCATTTTGCCGTACCGGAAAAACCGCGGAGGCGCGGAAACTGCGCCGTACGATCTCGGCCCGCCATGGCAGCGTAGCCGGGTCATTCAGCATGTCGTTGCAGATATAGGGGCGGCCAGTGCGAAATGCCGTGCCCGACGGACCCTGGGCCTCCGGCCTGTCATCGGTGTAAATCCTGATGCTGCGGATATAGCCGGATTCGTCACCACACACGGCGACGGGCATCAGCAGCTGAGTTGCCGGGTCATGCCAGCCGATCCAGGCCATCTGGAACCCGCCGTGCTCGATGAGTACCCGGCAGATATTCTGAAACAGCTCGTCGCGTGTCTTGGTCCACACGATGGCTTGGTTGATCTGGCTCAACGCGGCATACAGCCGGGACATCCGGGCAATTTCCCGCTCGCGGGCTTTCAGTGCCGTGATGTCGCGCGCGATCTTCGAGGCGCCGATGATATTGCCGGCGGCATCCCGGATCGGCGATGTCGTGATTAAGACGTCGACCAGCCGCTTGTCCTTGGTCAGCCGTAGCGTTTCCAGGTGTTCCACCTTTTCACCGCGCCAGATCTTGCCCAGGATATGCTTCTCTTCGTGCTGCCGGTCGGCAGGGAACAGCCGCAGGATGGAAGTGCCGACCATCTCGCGGGCGCTGTAGCCGAAGATTTTTTCCGCGCCGCTGTTCCAGCTGGTGACGATGCCGTTCAGGTCCTTGCCGATGATCGCGTCGCCGGAAGATTCGACGATCGCCGCCAGCCATGCGGCAGCCATGTCTGCCGGCTTGCTCGCGCTGATGTCGCGAACCATTGCGAGCAGGTTGCCATCGGGCATCGTAGTCGCGGTGACTTCGACGCTGAACACCGAACCGTCCTTGCGCCGAAACTGCCACTCGTGGCTGCAACCGGAATGGATTTTGGTATCGTTCAGCGCCGGCATGATGTGCTGCGTCCCGGATCGGACCAGGATGTCCGAGGCATGCATCCCGATCAGCTCGTCGCGGGCATAGCCCAGCATCCGGCAGATGCTCGGGTTGGCATCGAGATAACGGCTTCCCGTATCGGCAACGAGTACTCCTACCGGAGCATGTTCGAACAGTGTCCGGTAAAGTGCATCTTCCGCCTGCCGCAGCTCCCGATCTGCGCCGTTACTCGGTTGGTCATCAGCATGTTTGGATTTCATGTTGATTTGGTTATTACGGTTTAAATCATCCTACCACATGCCTGTGAACATGTTCTTGACGAACGGGCACATCTCCTCTTTGATGGCATGGGTAAAATCCGGTGCGATGCGGCACACAGGTAACCGGTCCCTGTACTGATGGCAAGCGAAAAAGCCCGCTCCCTGCCGAACGTGCTTTGTCCGGCAGCCGAGGTCAGCTCGCTCAGTAAGTCTTGTAAGGAAGGAACTTGCCGCTCATCACGATCCTGACGCGGTCACCCTTGGGATCGGGTTCGCGCTGGATATCCATATTGAAATCGATCGCGCTCATGATGCCGTCGCCGAATTCTTCATGGATCAGGGTTTTGAAGGTCGTGCCGTAGACGTTGACCAGCTCGTAGAAACGGTAAATCAGCGGGTCGGCAGGCACGGCAGTAGGCAGCGAACCCTTGTAGGGAACCACCTGGAGTTGCTCGACTGCCTCTGCGGGCAAATCCAGCATTGCCCCTATCTTTGCCGCCTGTTCGGCATTAAGCGTCATCTGTCCCAGCAAAGCGGCGGTTGTCCACTCCTTGCTTAGTCCGATTTCTTTGGCCAGTTGCGGCCATTTCAGATTCTTGCGCAGCTTTTGCGTGATGACCAGTTCGGTTACTTCGTTGCGTGTCATGGGAAGCTCCTTGGTGTTTAACAGCAGTGATTGTTAAAAATAAAATCTGCAGCCGCTGCACGATTTCACAATCTGCGAGCAGTATGCCGGAATGTTAGACCGGCAGCGGCATCAAGTCCACACTGATGGGAATTTGCAAAACGGGACCATCATCGTCCACCAGACGGCGGCGCAGATTCTCTTGCCTGCGCGCAGCGCGCAAGCAGGTTACACACCCCGCATCAGCCACCACCAGCAGGTCAGCGTGGCGAATGAAATCACCAGCCCCATCGCCACCATCAGCGTCGCCAGCGGCGGATCGAGGTCGTGCTCGGTCGCGAGAATCGCGGAAGTGATCATCGGCGGCATGGCCGCTTCGAACAGCGTGATCTGGATCGCCTGGCCATGCGCGCCGAGCAACGGCACATACAACAAGAACAAGGCCAGCGGTGCCAGCACCAGCTTGAATGAAAGGCCTATGGCCAGGTTCCTGACATTGCCCGCGAGATGGCCCAGGCGCAGCTGAAAGCCCACCGCGAGCAGCGCCAGCGGCGCCAGGGTATCGCCCATGCGCTTGAGCACGATAGTCAGCCATTCGGGGTAAGCCACCGGCATCAGCAACACCGCGAGCATCAATGCGATGAACGGCGGAAACAGGAATATCCGTTTTGCCATTTCACCGGCCCCGGGACGCCCCGACGAATAGATGCCGGCAAAGGTAATACCCAGTGTGGAGAGCACCAGGAATGAACCAAGCTGGTCGACGATGATGCCGGCGGCAAGCCCCTGGTGCCCGTAATACGCCTCTATCATCGGCAACCCCACATAGGATGTATTGCACAGCCCGCCGGTCAGTATCAGCGCGCCCACCGTGCGCCGCGGCAGGTCCAGCCTGCGCCCGATGAAGCGGAAAAATACCGCCGACAGCGCGAACACTATCCATCCCATCGCCACCATCAGCCCTATATGTCCGCTGATTTTCAACTCGTGCACATACAACAGCGTCAGCGCGGGCATCGAAACATGGATGATGAAGCTGTTGAGCACGGCCGGCGTGTTGACCGGCATGCGCTTGTAGCGGTGCAACAGCATGCCTGCGATGAAACACAGGATGAGCAGGATGAGGTTGGTCATGGTTTTTCGTCATTCCCGCGAAAGCGGGAATGACGGATTCGAGTTATTGAGGCGCGTTCGCCGCGATGTACGCCTTCAGCTTCTTCACATCCGCATCCATCACTACGCAGCGCTGCGGCAGTTTTTCGATCCCGGCCATGGCCGCGGGACGCTCCGGTTCGCGCCCCAGCGCTTCCTGTATGGTCTCGGCGAACTTGGCGGGCAGCGCGGTCTCCAGGCAGACCAGCGGCAGGCTGGGGCGGCGCTGCAACAACCCCACCCTGATGCCGTCGGCGGTGTGCGTGTCTATCATCACACCGTGGTCTTCCCACACCTTGCGGATGGTCTTGAGTCTGTCCTGATGCGTGCTCTTGCCGGAAGCGAAGCCGAACTTCGGCAGCGCATCCCAATAGTCGGTCCCCTTGATGTCGAAAGCGGCGATGTCAGACGCAGCGTTGCCGGATGAACTGCCCGCATCCACCCTGCTCCAGAACTCGCGCACCCTGGCGCCGTCGCGACCGACCAGGTCGAACACGAAGCGCTCGAAGTTGCTGGCCTTGGAGATGTCCATGGACGGGCTGCTGGTCTCGTAGGTGTGCTTCGTGCCGCGCGGACGATACACGCCGGTGCGGAAGAATTCGTCCAGCACATCGTTTTCATTGGTCGCGAGGATCAGCTGGCCTATCGGCAACCCCATCATGCGCGCGATATGCCCCGCGCAGATGTTGCCGAAATTTCCGGACGGCACCGAGAACGCAATCTGCTCGTCGTTCGATTTCGTCGCGGCGAAGTAGCCCTTGAAGTAATACACCACCTGCGCCGACACGCGCGCCCAGTTGATCGAGTTGACCGTGCCGATCTTGTACTTCTCCTTGAAGGCGTGGTCGTTGGACACCGCCTTGACCATGTCCTGTGCGTCGTCGAACATTCCATTGATCGCGATGTTGAAGATGTTCGGGTCCTGCAGGGAATACATCTGCGCGCGCTGGAAACTGCTCATCTTGCCGTGCGGCGACAGCATGAACACGCGGATGCCGCGCTTGCCGCGCATCGCGTATTCGGCGGCGGAACCGGTGTCGCCCGAGGTCGCGCCGAGGATG
This sequence comes from Candidatus Gallionella acididurans, assembly GCA_001577345.1. Classification (GTDB taxonomy): domain Bacteria; phylum Pseudomonadota; class Gammaproteobacteria; order Burkholderiales; family Gallionellaceae; genus Gallionella; species Gallionella acididurans. Next base: position 50,794 of record LSLI01000001.1, on the reverse strand, counting down.
TTCAGTTCATCGTGCTGCTTTGCCAGCGCATACTCGAACAGGTTGCCGAGCAGCTGCATCGCCATGTCCTTGAACGCCAGCGTCGGGCCGTTGGAAAGTTCGAGGATGTGCACACCCGGCTCCAGCGTGCGCAACGGTGTGATCTGCGAGAAATCGGAATCGGCGCGGCCGTTGCTGTATACCGCCGTCGTGTAAGTCTTGGCTATGATGGCCTTGAGGTCGGCTGCGGGAATGTCGGTCGCGAATTTGGACAACACCGCGTACGCGAGATCGGCATAGGACAGCCCGCGCCACATATCCAGTTCGGCGCGTGTCACCTGCGGATATTGCTCCGGCAGGTACAGTCCGCCATCGGGGGCCAAGCCTCCAAGCAGAATTTCGGTGAAGTTTTTCGCGGGCGTATTGCCGCGTGTAGAAATGTATTTCATTCTTTATTCTCTCGTAGCCGTGATTCCCGCCTTCGCGGGATAACCAGCGACTCGCCCGCTTGCGGGCTTAGTCGAATGGCTAGTTGTACTATCCAATGAAAGTTTTTCAAATTTCCTCAACCAGAAACAGCAGCACTGTTGGTGTGATCGGCCGTGCCTTATGAGCACTCGCCGAACCTGCCGGGATGAAGATTCCCGAACATTCCGGGTAACGCACCAGGTGCCCGTGAAAATCGATTTCCAGCTCACCCTGAATCACGAAACCGACATGCCCCTTTTCGCACCAGTCCGGTTCGATGAATTCGTTGGTGAACTCAACCAGGCGCAGCTGTTTTGAACCGTTGCGAAAAACCTTGAACCTTGCACCATGAATCGAGTTCTGCCACTCCAGCGCATCGAATACCACTTTGTATGAGGATTGTTCCATCGATAATTTGTTTGTTGGGTTACGCCGCAAGCGGCTAACCCAACCTACATTGTTTATTTTCCCAGCTCTTCCAGCCGCAGCCTGGTCACCTTGCCCGCCACCACGCCCAATGCCTCGATCTTCACAATCGCCGCGTTGATGTGCTTCTCGCGCGTCAGGTGGGTGAGCATGATCAGGTCGGTCTGGGTTTCGCCTTCGCCGGGTTCTTTCTGGATCACCGCATCTATCGAGATCTGTTCATCCGCGAGGATGCGCGTGATGTCGGCCAGAACTCCTGGTTTATCGACGACACGCAGGCGCAGGTAGTAGCTGGTCTGCACCTCGTCCATCGGCAATATCTTCAGGTCGGCCATCGCATTCGGCTGGAACGCCAGATGCGGCACGCGGTTCTCCGGATCGGCGGTGTGCATGCGCGTCACGTCCACCAGGTCGGCGATCACCGCGCTGGCAGTGGGTTCCGCGCCCGCGCCCTTGCCGTAATACAGCGTCGCGCCGACCGCGTCGCCCTGCACCAGCACCGCGTTCATCGCGCCTTCGACATTGGCGATCAGGCGCTTGGTCGGGATCAGCGTGGGATGCACGCGCAGCTCCACGCCCTCCGGCGTGCGCTTGGTGATGCCCAGCAGCTTGATGCGGTAGCCGAGCTGTTCGGCGTATTTGATGTCGATGGCATCCAGTTTGGAGATGCCCTCGATATAGGCCTTGTCGAACTGCATCGGAATGCCGAACGCCAGCGAGGCAAGGATGGTGATTTTGTGCGCCGCGTCCACGCCCTCGATATCGAAGGTCGGGTCGGCCTCGGCGTATCCCAGGCGTTGCGCCTCTTTCAGCACGGTGTCGAAACTCAGGCCCTTGTCGCGCATCTCGGACAGGATGAAGTTGGTGGTGCCATTTATTATCCCGGCGATCCATTCGATGCGGTTCGCGCTCAGGCCTTCGCGCAGCGCCTTGATGATGGGGATACCGCCCGCGACAGCGGCCTCGAACGCGACCATCACGCCCTTGTCCTGCGCGGCCTTGAATATCTCGTTGCCGTGCGTCGCGAGCAGCGCCTTGTTCGCGGTGACGACATGCTTGCCGTTCGCGATCGCCTTCAGCACCAGCTCCTTCGCCACACCGTAGCCGCCGATCAGTTCGATGACGATATCCACTTCCGGATCGCTGACAACCGAGAATGCATCATCAGTCACGCGACACTTGCCGCCGGTGACTTTCTTGGCCAGCTCGATATTCTTGTCGGCCACCACGGTGATGCGGATCGGGCGACCGGCGCGGCGCGTGATCTCTTCCGCGTTGCGTTGCAGCACGGTGAAGGTTCCGCCGCCGACGGTGCCTATGCCGAGAAGTCCTACGTTGATTGGTTTGGTTCCGGCGTAACGTTCGCCTTGCTCACGTGAGCCTTCACCGAAACTCGCTTTGCTCGTTTTCATTTGTAAATCCCAGTTATTGTCGTTAGACGCTAGTCGTTAGTTGATGTTGTCGCTGCGCGGATTTTGGTTCTGCTGGCGACTAGCGACTGATTTCTGTACCGTGGTGCTTGCGGTAGCTCTCCAGAAACCTTGCGATGCGCCCTATCGCCTCGGTCAGGTCATCGGCATTCGGCAGGAACACCACGCGGATGTGGTCCGGATGTATCCAGTTGAAACCGGTGCCCTGCACCACCAGCACCTTCTCGGTCTCCAGCAGTTCCAGGATGAATTTCTGGTCATCCTTGATCGGATATATTTTCGGGTCGAAGCGCGGAAACAGGTACAGCGCGGCCCTGGGCTTGACACAGGTCACGCCGGGTATCTCGGTGAGCAGCTTGTAGGCGAGGTCGCGCTGCCTGCACAGGCGCCCGGCCGGCGCTACCAGGTCGTTGATGCTCTGGTAGCCGCCCAGCGCGGTCTGGATCGCGAATTGTCCGGGCACGTTGGAGCACAGCCGCATCGACGCCAGTATCGTCAGCCCGTTGATGTAATCCTGCGCGTGTTTCTTCTCCCCGGACACCACCATCCAGCCGGCGCGATAACCGCAGGCGCGGTAATTTTTCGACAGGCCGTTCAGCGTCACGAACAGCACATCGTCGGCCAGCGAGGCAATCGCGGTGTGCGTCGCGCCGTCGTAGATCATCTTGTCGTAGATCTCGTCGGCGAAAATGATCAGGTCATGCTCGCGCGCGATCTGTATCACCTCGCGCAGCAACTCGTCGGAATACAGCGCCCCGGTGGGATTGTTCGGGTTGATGATGACGATGGCGCGCGTCCTTGGCGTGATCTTGCTGCGCATGTCGGCCAGGTCGGGCATCCATTCATTCTGCTCGTCGCAGACGTAATGGCGCGGCGTGCCGCCCGCCAGTGTGACCGCCGCCGTCCACAGCGGATAGTCGGGCGTGGGGATCAATACTTCGTCGCCGGTGTTGAGCAGGCCCTGCATCGCCATCACGATCAGCTCGGACGCGCCGTTGCCGATGTAGATGTCGTCCAGCGCCACGCCCATGATCTTCTTGGACTGGCAGTAATGCATGATCGCCTTGCGCGCCGCAAACATGCCCTTCGAATCCGAATAGCCGGACGAATTCGGCAGGTTCAGGATCACGTCCTGCTGTATCTCTTCCGGCGCCTCGAAGCCGAACGGCGCGAGATTGCCGATGTTCAGCTTGATGATGCGCTGGCCCTCCTCCTCCATCTGCTTGGCGCGCTCCATCACCGGGCCGCGGATGTCGTAGCATACGTTGGAGAGCTTGGTCGATTTTAAAATTGGTTTCACTTTAATGTTTACCCTGGATATATTCTCGAGTTTTCGGGCGCTGTCCGGTGTCCCAAGCATAATGCCAAGACACCAAATGATAGAATCCGCAGCGCAATAGCAAAGGGCGCGATTTTACCCGTGCAGCCACGCTACAGCAAATGCCCCGGATAAACGGGGCGGGACTGAAAAGCGGCAAGACGCAAAATTCACAAAACTTCAGTCTAACTTGAGCCCATTAAAATCAATGTACTGCCCATCCGATGATTGACCGTGCCGATGACGATATCCTGATCCGCGCGATGCCGCTGGTGTTTGTGCTGATCTGGAGCACGGGCTTTATCGTGGCACGTTACGGCATGCCGCTCGCCCCGCCGATGAAATTCCTGGCGCTGCGCTATGCCTTTTCGATACTCTGCTTCCTCCCCTGGATCATGCTGGCCGGGGTGTCCTGGCCGCGCACGCGCGCACAGTGGCTGCATCTGTCCGTTACCGGCATGCTGATGCACGGCGGCTATCTGGGCGGGGTCTGGGCCGCCGTCAAGGCGGGGATGGGCTCGGGACTGGTTGCGCTGATCGTCGGGCTGCAGCCGGTGCTCACGGCTTTCTGGTTGTCGTCCACAGGCGGCCACGTCACGCGCCGGCAATGGGCCGGACTGGCGCTGGGTTTTGCCGGGCTGGTGCTGGTGGTGTCGAGCAAGCTGGGCGCGGGCGGCGAGGCAACCGCCTTCAATCTTTCTTTGGCCGTCTTCGCGCTGCTGTGCATCACCACCGGAACACTGTACCAAAAGCGGCATGTGACGCGCTGCGATGCCCGCAGCGCCAATGCGGTGCAACTCCTGGCGGCGCTGGCAGTCACCCTGCCGCTGGCGTTGCTTGAAACCGAGCCGGTGCAATGGACCGGCGAATTCGTTGCAGCACTGGCCTGGTCGGTGCTGGTCCTGACCCTGGGCGGGAGTTCGCTGCTTTACATCCTGATCCAGCGCGGCGCGGCCACTTCCGTGACCAGCCTGCTGTACCTGGTGCCCCCCACCACGGCCGTGATGGCCTGGGTGCTTTTTTCCGAGCCCATCACGGCAGTGACCATCGCAGGCGTTACGCTCACGGCCATCGGCGTAAGCCTGGTTGTCAGGGCAGCACGCCGTACATAGTGACATAAATCTACTGCGCGATTTCTGCCGCTATGTATAGCAGTGCGCCAGGAGATCAAGAAATTCCCCGGCCGCGTTTGACTGCGCCCCGCAACTGACTCTAAACTCCCCCGCACACACCGCACAACCGCGAGGCCATTTTGAAATTGCACCTGTCCAATCCCGGCGACACCAAACTGTTCACCGCCCATGGCGCGGATCATGTGATGGTCAACGGCGAGCGCCATGAGCGCAGCATCGTGGTTCTGGCCGAAGAAGTGCGCAGCGACTGGGTCGTCGCCGGGTTTGACGAATTGAGCGAGGCACATTTCGCCTATTTTGTCGCCCTCAAGCCGGATGTGCTGCTGCTCGGCACCGGCGCGACGCAGCGCTTCCCCCATCCACGGCTGTACCGGGCATTGACCGATGCGGGCATAGGCGTGGAATGCATGGACACCCCGGCCGCGTGCCGAACCTACAACATACTGGTGGCGGAAGACCGCAAAGTGGTCGCCGCGATTTTGCTTTGAACATAACATCCGCAGGGGCGTATGGCATGCGCCCACTTTTTTCACCAACAATACGGGCGTAATGCCTTACGCCCCTACCAACAAATAATGAGCCCAAACCTGAACAACGTCATCCGCCAGGCCGAACAGGTCATCCTCGGCAAGCCGCTACAAATCCGCTTCGCGCTTGCCTGTCTGCTGGCGCGCGGACATTTGTTGATCGAGGACCTGCCGGGCGTCGGCAAGACCACACTGGCGCACGTGCTGGCGCGCACGCTGGGCCTGCAGTTCCAGCGCATCCAGTTCACCAGCGATCTGTTGCCGGCCGATATTCTCGGCGTATCGGTTTTTCAGCGCCCCAGTACTGATGCAAGAGCCGGGGAATTCAAGTTCCATCCCGGGCCGATCTTCGCGCAAATGATCCTGGCGGACGAGATCAATCGCGCCACCCCCAAGGCGCAGAGCGCATTGCTGGAGGCGATGGAAGAACAGCAGGTGACCATAGAGGGCACGACCCGTCCTTTACCCAGTCCGTTCTTCGTCATCGCCACACAGAATCCGGCCTACCAGATCGGCACTTTCGCGCTGCCGGAATCGCAGCTCGACCGCTTCCTGATGCGCATCCAGATGGGGTATCCGGACGCTCACGCGGAGCGCGGACTGCTGTCGGGCGTGGACCGGCGCAAGATCGTCGCCCAGCTCAGCCCGCAGATGGAAAGCAGCGAACTGCTGGCGCTGCAAAAACGCGCGAGAGAGATATTCGTCTCTCCGGCGCTGCTGGATTACGTGCAGGCCATCCTGCGCTACACGCGCGAAGCGGCGCGCTACACTCACGGCCTGTCGCCGCGCGCCGGCCTTGCCCTGCTTTCCTGCGCGCGCGCCTGGGCATTGCTGGATAGCCGCGATGCGGTGACCCCCGAAGATGTGCAGGCCGTGGTGCCCGGCGTGGTCAGCCACCGCCTGCAGGCAACAGGCGAGTTCTCCAGACAGAATAGTGCCGTGCTGGTGCGCGAACTGATCGAAGCGGTCGCGATACCCTAACAGGCATGGCAAGTAGCTACCCCTGATAATGAAACTTGCCTTGCCCGTTCCCTCTGGTCAAACCACTAGCCATTCGACTAGGCTGGCAAACAACGCCAACCAAGTCGCTGGTTATCCTCAATCCTCTCCCGCAAGCGGGCGAGGAGGCAAACGAATCGCTGCGCGAGTTTCACGTTAAAAGCTGTGCTGGCATCGCTTACACAAAAGTTCCAATCCTGGCTGTTCCGCCCCAGGATGGAACACGGCGCGATCACGCTCACCCAGCGCCGCATCTTCATCATCCCCACCAAACAGGGTTTTATGCTGGGCTTTGTGCTGGTGCTGATGCTGCTTGGCGACATCAACTACAACCTGAGCCTGGGCTATGTGCTGACATTTCTGCTGGCCATGATGGCGGTGATGTCGATGCTGCATGCATTCCGCAATCTCGCGCACCTGGAGATACGCCCGGGCCGGGCCGATCCCGTGTTCCGCGGGGAGACCGCGCAGTTCATGCTGCACTTCAACAACCGCAGCAAGCTGTCGCGTTACCAGTTGTGCCTGGTGCAACCCGGCAAATCGTTCTGGACAAACACCAACACGCCGCTCAAGTTTGATGTCCCGGCCATGCAGGACAGCGAAGTCGCCTTCCCGCTACCCGCAACCCGGCGCGGATGGCTGCAGGCAGGGCGATTGATGCTGTACACCGAATTCCCGCTCGGCCTGTTCTATTGCTGGTCATACCTGCATTTCGGCACGCGCTGCCTGGTCTACCCAAAACCTTTGCGCGTAGCGCCTCTGCCGTCCGGCAGTTCCCCCGACGGCACCGGGAAGCGCAGTGTGGCGGGTGACGAGGATTTTTCCGGACTGCGCAAATACACTCCAGGCGACGCCCTGCCGCGCATCGCCTGGAAAGCCTATGCGCGGGAACGCGGCTTGCAGGTCAAGCAATTTTCCACGCCGCTGGGCGAAGAGTTGTGGCTGGATTATGCCGATACTCCCGACCGCAACGAGGAAGAAAAACTCGCGCGCATGACGCGCTGGGTGCTGGATGCGGAGGCCCAGGGCCTGCGCTACGGGCTGGGCCTGCCGGATGGCGGGTTGCCGCTCCGACACGGTGGGGCGGAGCCCTCTGGTGCGGGAGGAGCGGCTGGGCAGTTGCTCCCGCAATCGGCTGACTTCGTCAGTAACGTGTCGCAACTGCCCTCCAATAACGGAATAGCGCACCGCGATGAATGTTTGCGCAGGATCGCGTTATTTAATTTGCCGCAGCAGGGGCAACCATGAACCTAAAAATAATTAGCCACAGAGAACACAGAGTTCACAGAGAAAAAACACCGGGTCTCCAGCCTTGGCATTTAAATCAAGCGAGTGAATTTGCCAAATACCTCAGGCTCTTGACCCTCTGTGTTCTCTGCAAACTCTGTGGCTTGCAGTTAAGGTTTTTGCAATGAACAAGTCCCTGATTTACGGCCTGCTGCTGTCCATCCTGATGGTCATCGCGCCGCATGCCGAGCATCTGCCGCTGTGGGTCAGCGGCCTGTGCGCCGGATTGCTGCTGTGGCGAACCTGGCTCACGTACGGCGACAAGGCGTTGCCGAAACGCTGGCTGTTGATGCTGGTCACCTTTGCCGGGACGGCCGGCATCATATTCAATTACCACACCATGTTCGGGCGCGAAGCGGGAGTCACGCTGCTGGTAATGCTCGCCACGCTCAAGCTGATGGAACTGCGCAAACCGCGCGACGCGATGGTGCTGGTCTACCTCGCATGCTTCATCATCATCACCAACTTTTTCTACTCGCAGAGCATCCCCACAGCATTGTATCTGCTCGCCTCCCTGACGGTTATCGTGACGACCTGGGTGCACCTGCAGGCGGAAAGCATCGCGCTCAGGCCGCGCATGCGCATCGCCGCGGTGCTGCTGCTGCAGGCCCTGCCGCTGACGCTGATCCTGTTCATCCTGTTTCCGCGCGTGCAAGGCCCGTTGTGGGGATTGCCGCAAGACGCCTATGCCAGCACCGGGCTGGACGACCGCATGTCGCCGGGCAGCCTGAGCCGCCTGGGCCTGTCGGAAGAGGTTGCATTTCGCGTTTCCTACAACGGCAAGCCGCCGCGCCGCGACCAGATGTATTGGCGCGGACCGGTGCTGTGGTATTTCGACGGGCGCACCTGGACACCGGGCAGAACCACGCTCACCTACCCGCCCGATTTCACCGATCTCGGCCAGCCCATCGATTATGTCGTGACACTGGAACCGCACAACAAGACCTGGTTGTTCACGCTGGATGTGCCGGACAAGCTGACCATACCGGCCATCATTTCTTCCGATTTTCAGGTATTGAACAGGGCGCCGGTCCACGCGCGGATGCGTTATGCGGCGCGCTCCAACCTGGTCTACCACGCCAATGTGCGGGAATCCGAACGCCAGCTGCAGCGCGCATTGCAGCTGCCCAGGCAATTCAATCCGCGCGCGCAACAGCTTGCCGCCGAATGGCGCGCCGGCAGCAAGGACGATGAAACCCTGGTCAATACGGCGCTGCGCTATTTCAGCAAGCAGGGCTTTGTCTACACGCTCCAACCCCCGCTTTTGGGCAGCAACAGTGTCGACGACTTTCTGTTCAACGCAAAGCAGGGCTTCTGCGAACACTATGCCTCGGCCTTCGTGTTCCTGATGCGCGCGGCTAATGTCCCGGCGCGCGTGGTGACCGGCTATCTGGGCGGCGAATACAACAGTGTCGGCAACTACTACATCGTGCGCCAATCCGATGCCCACGCCTGGGCGGAAGTGTGGCTGGCCGGACAAGGCTGGGTGCGCGTCGATCCCACCGGCGTGATTGCCCCGGGACGACTGGAGAGCGGCTTGTCCGCCGCCGTTTCCGACAGCGCGGCATTGCCGTTCATGGAACGCAATCCGCCGCAGTGGATGCGCGACCTGCGCTTCAATCTGGACACGCTCGCCAACCAGTGGAACCAATGGGTGCTGGGTTACGACAGCGAGCGCCAGTTCGCTTTCCTGACGCGCCTGGGCATGGAGTCCGTCACCTGGCAAAAGATGGCGCTCAACATGTCGGCAGGGCTGGGTGCGGTAATTGCGCTGTTCTCGCTGTTCATGCTGCGCCACCTGTTCGTGCGCCGGCCGGACAAGGTGCAAGCCGCATGGCTCAGGGTGTGCGGCAGATTGGCCCGCGCGGGCCTGCCTCGGGCCGCACATGAAGGCGCGCAGGACTATGCCGATCGCGTTGCGGCGGCGCATCCCGCGCTGGCGGCGAATATCCGGGATCTCGCGGCACGCTACAGCGCGTTGCGCTATGGCTCGCACGGGGGTGAATCTGTGCGACAGGAATTTCTGCAACGCGTCCGGGCCTTTAAAATCTGACAGGGTATAATCCGCTGCAATTCATCCCGCCCAAGCCACATGTATATCACCCGCCGCCTGGAATTCGATGCCGGACATCGCATCCCCAACCACAACAGCCAGTGCAAACACTTGCACGGCCATCGCTATGCGATCGAGATCACCCTGTCCGGAGACATCATCACCAGCGAGGGGCTATCCGAACAAGGCATGGTGATGGACTTCTCCGATGTCAAGCGCATCGCCAAGGAGAAACTGGTGGACGCCTGGGATCACGCTTTCCTGGTGTATCGCGGCGACAAGCCGGTATGCGACTTTCTGGCAAGTTTGCCGAATCACAAAACCGTCATCCTCGACACCGTGCCCACAGCCGAGAACCTCGCCCAGGAGGCATTCAACATCCTGGCCCCGGCCTACCGGGACACCTACGGCAACCATCTGCGCCTCGAGCAGGTACGCCTCTATGAAACTCCCAACAACTGGGCCGACTGCGTGAGAAACCGGGTTCCTTCCTGACTAGCCTGCGTTTTCCTGGACACGGTTGGCTGCTTGGTTCAAAATGCGCGACCTCAAAGGGCTGGCAGCGCCAGGCAAGACACGAAATAGCCAAGTCTGCCGCCCGAGTGCGAAGTAACAACAATTTAGGAAGCGTGGCCGAGCGGTTGAAGGCACTAGTCTTGAAAACTAGCGAGGATGAAAGTCCTCCGTGAGTTCGAATCTCACCGCTTCCGCCAAGACCCATTCTCAACCCGTATATATCCACTATCAGCATCACAATTGAAACTTTACCCGCACTCCGCTAGTCTTACCCCCGTTGTTGAGTAAACGCATAACTTTTAGGAGACTTCAAATGGAACAACAATATATTCCCGCAACGCAAATCGGTGCAATCGGAACCGCGCAAAACACGGTATTGCGCAACACCTACATGATGCTGGCGCTTACGATGATCCCGACGGTGATCGGTGCCTTCATCGGCATGACCACCAATTTTTCGTTCATGGCGCTGCATCCGGTCATCTTCTCCCTGCTGATGTTCGCCGTGATGATGGGCCTGATGTTCGGCGTAACTGCGACCCGCAATAGCGGCTGGGGTGTCGCGTTGCTGCTGGCATTCACGCTGGTTGCCGGATTCTTCCTCGGACCTATCCTGCAAATCGCGTTGCACCTGAAGAACGGCGCACAACTGGTGGGCATGGCGGCAGGCGGAACCGGGATCATCTTCTTCAGCCTGGCGACACTGGCAACAGTGACCAAGAAGGATTTCAGCTTCATGGGCAAATTCCTGTTCATTGGCGTGATCCTGCTGATCGTCGCTTCTCTGGCCAACATGTTCTTCCAGGTGCCCGCGCTGGCGCTGACCATCTCCGCGATCGCCGTGCTGATCTTCTCGGCCTACATCCTGTTCGACATCAGCCAGATCATCAAAGGCGGCCAGACCAACTACGTGATGGCGACGATGAGTTTGTATCTGGACATTTACAACATCTTCGTCAACCTGCTGAGCCTGCTGATGGCATTCAGCGGCGACAGAGACTAGCCTCTAAAACAGCCGGACCAAACCATGCCTGGTTAGCGCAAAAAACCGCGCATGCCGGAATGCAAAACGCCCCACTTCGCTGGGGCGTTTTTTTCGGGCAGCGCCCGGATGCACGTCCTCTTCATGGCCGCAAGCGGCAACCGTCGCGGCAGCGGAACAGATAGCAGGTACAACCCGGACATGGTTGCCTGAACCCAAACCGGTTCATTGCAGACGATCGGTCCGCTCGGGGGCTGTGCTCGCCAGCCGCTGCGATACCAACTGCGGCCAGCACTATTTAAGCAATGTCATGAATCTTCCGATTGGAACTGCGTCGCCGAACAGAAACCCCTGGTAGTGGGAGCAGCCGTTTTGCAGGAGAAGTTGTCGTTGCTGTTCCGTCTCCACCCCTTCGGCTATGACGGCGATGCCCAGGCTTCGTGCCATGGCCACGATGGTGCGCACTATCGCCACGTCGCTGCGATCGAAGGTTATATCACGGACGAAAGACTGGTCGATTTTAAGCTGGTCCAGCGGTAGTCGCTTGAGATATTGCAGCGATGAATAACCTGTGCCGAAATCGTCCAGAGAGAGCTTCACGCCAATCGCGTTCAACGAGTTCATTTTTGCAATGGTGTCTTCGATGTTTTCCAGCAGCATGCTTTCGGTCAGTTCCAGCTTGATCAGCGCCGGGTTGATGGCATGGCGCTTCACGGCAGTTTTCACATGCGACACGAAATCGGCCTGACGAAATTGCTTGGCACTCACGTTCACAGCCAGCGTCAGGTCGCGGGTAAGCGCATCTTGCTGCCATACCCTGAGCTGGGCGCAGGCGGTCTCCAGCACCCATTGCCCTATCGTCAGTATCAGGCCGGTCTCTTCCGCCAGCGGAATGAATTGAGCCGGCAAAACCAGCCCGCGTTCAGGGTGCCGCCAGCGGATCAATGCCTCTGCACCGCAGGGACGGAACGCACTGTCCACCTGGATTTGATAATGCAGGTGGAATTGGTGATTCACGAGCGCTTTTTGCAACTCGCCTTCCAGCAAGACGCGTGAGGAGATATTTTCCTGCATCCTCCTGTCGAAGAAGCGCAGGGTATTGCGGCCGGCTTTCTTGGCCTGATACATGGCGATGTCGGCCTGCTTCATCAGTTCTTCTGTCGCCTGCTGGCTGTCGTTAAACAGGGTGGCCCCGATACTGGCAGAGCACCGGTATGCGTGTGGGCCAAGCTGGTAAAGCTGGCCGAGGGCTGCGAGTATTTTCTCTCCGACAACCTCGACCTGGGCTGCCGCATCAATGGGCTGCTTGCCCAGGCTTAACAGCATCACCACGAATTCATCGCCGCCCAGACGCGCCACAGTGTCGCCTTCGCGTATGCACTTCCCCAGGCGTTGCCCGACCTGTTGCAACAGCATATCCCCGATGTCATGCCCCAGCGTGTCGTTGAGGTTCTTGAAATTGTCCAGGTCTATGAACAGCAGCGCACCTTCGAGACCGCTGCGCGCACTGGAAACCAGCGCCTGCCTTATCCTGTCCTGCAGCAGCCGCCTGTTGGGCAGGCGCGTGAGGGGGTCGTAAAACGCCAGGTACTGGATTTCTTCCTCAGCCGCCTTGCGCTCGGTGATATCGATGTGCGACCCGACATAATGCGTAATGGCCCCGTCGTCCCCTTTGACGGCAGTGACGGAAAGCAGCTTTGGATATATTTCGCCATTCTTGCGCCTGTCCCAGACTTCTCCATGCCAGTACCCGGTACTACGGATGGTCTCCCACATTGCCCGGTAGAATTCGGGGGGGTGACGGCCGGAGTCGAGCAGGCGGCGTGGTTTTTTGCCCACGATTTCCTCGGACGTATAGCCCGTGCTCTCAGTAAATGCCTTGTTGACCCTCAGGATCAGGCCTTGAGCATCGGTGATTATCAGGCTTTCCTGCGACTCAAAAGCGGTGGCGGCGATGCGCGTAGCTTCCTCGATTTGCCGGTGCAAGCTCATGCTCTCTTTTTGCAATTGTGCGGCCATCGCATTTATGCCCTGCGCCATGTTGCTCAGTTCGGTGACGCGGTCAGACACAAAAACACGCGTTTCAAGATGCCCGTTACCTATCATCTGCACGGCATCGCTCAATTTCCGGATCGGGGAAGCGATACGGCGGCTGACAAAATAGGCCAGAAAAACGGCTATCGAAAAAAACAGCGTTGTCACAAACACCATCGCCCAGAACATGCCCGACTTGAGTTTCCTGATATGCGCCCAGCTCATTTCCAGAATGACCGCGCCGGTCGGCTCTGCCACAGGATTGACCTCGAGCTCGCCAAGCGCCACTTGCACCGGAATGATGGGCCGGTAAATCCACAGGTTCTCCCCGCTGCTGTATACCGGGTTGGCTTTGCTGACCGGCAATTTATTGGCAGGGTCAGGATGATCCGGCATGGTCTGGTTTGCATCGGCTGTCGCATTCGCGGATAGGCCGGAAAAGTCGCCCATTTCAATCAATTTTTCGGAAGCGGCGTTCAGCACCATGACCCCGCGCACATCCCGTTGCTGCATGACTCCCCGGGCCAAGTCTTGCAGGAAAGTTTGATTATTCGAAAACACGCCATATTCGCTGCTGGAAGCCAATTGGCGGGCGATGAGTTTGCCCCGTTCCACAAAGTCGCGGTCCAGATAAGAAGATCGGTCTTGCAGGAAATAGGTCTGCAGGCTGACTATCATGATCAGCATGGGGATCAGTGCCAGCCCTGCGACAAACTGCCGGATACTAAGTTTTTTCAAGGTTCGCCTCCCTTTGTTTTGTCCATCTGGTTGCGTATGGCTTCCAGGGATGGCAATTCAATTCCCAGTGACCGGGCCACCTGCCGGTTCACTGCAATACTGTAAGAGTCGGGATATTGCGGCCCGGACAACTGCCCCGATTTTGCATAGGCAATCACCGCTGCACCGGTTTGTGCAGCCAGTTGTTCCAGTGTGGAAAAGACCGCGCACAACGCTCCGGCATTGACATAGGATTGGGACAATCCTACCAGCGGAATCCCGTGGCGATAACTGCTGAGTATGATGTCGCGAATGTTGCTGCTGTTGTAGATGGTGTTGTCCGGGATGGCCAGCAGCAAATCGCTGCGTGACAGGACGCGCTCCAGGTCGCCGGACAATGTGCCGGAAGAATCGGCAACCTGGGTGACCAGGGTTGCGCCACGATCCAGCAACAGCCTGCGCAGCTGCTCTGTTTTCCAATCCGTTCCCGGAGAGAGCAATATGCCTATCCTGTTGCGGGACGGCAATGCGGCGCGCAACAGGCTCACTTGCCTGCCCCAGGGTTGATCGACAAAAATTGCCGAGAGCTCCCCGCCCGGCTGGCGGTTGTTTGCCAGCTCGGCATATCTGAAGCTGGTCAGCATTGTTGCAAGAACCGGGTGGCCTGTATGCGGGATTACCGAAACTGCCGCCAGCTCGCCCACCGTGACGATCAGGTCAATTTGACGTCCGCTGTCGGAAAATGAATCGGCGTATTCCTGCGTGCTGACATGGATGTCCGCAGGCAGGTTCTGCCTGAAGGTTGTTGCAAAAGTCCGATAGGGAGCCTCATTGCCGCTCAGCACCAGCAGCACACGCAGGTCCGCTGCATAGCCTGAAAAATGCAGGGGAAGAAGCAGCCACAGCATCCAGCAAAATGCATGTTTAAACCATATCCGCTGTGTTTGTGGCAAGGAGATGTGCACCGCGTTTACCAGTTGATTGCGGTCATGACATAGGCGCGCTGGTTGAAGACATTGCTGGCGATATATTCGCTGTAATTCTGGTTGAACAGGTTTTGCACCACCAGCGCCACATTGCCCTTGAATCCGGCGGCACCCTCAAAAGACCGGGCAATGCGCAGGTCCGCCCGATGCTGCTGCGGCTGAAAGTCTATCCACCCGCGGTCAAATGGCTGCAGGGAGCTCTGATAGTAATAAGCTGTGCTGAAGGAATAATTACCGGTCAGATGCCGGGAGTAAAGCAGGCTGACATTGTTCAGCGGCAGGCTTTGTGCAAGTTTGTCGCCGCCGACCAGTGAACTGGCCGGCTGCATATACGAGTAACCGGCCGCAGCCAAAGCCGGGGCGTTGCTGCTTGCGAATTCATGCGAAAAATTAACCGTCAGGTTGCCGGATTCATTCCAGGATTTTTTCAGCGTGGCCTCGAAGCCGTGATATTCGGCAGACATTCCATTTACAAAAATGCCTGTTGTCGGGTCGGGGAAAATTCCATTGCTCAACAGATCGCTGAACAGGCGCATATCCAGTGTGGTGTCCCAGTCCGGAAATTCACCGAGATAACCGACCTCGCGGGATACCATTTTTTCCGGGATCAGCGCCGGGCTTGTTGCCGTTGCACTGGGAATGATCAATGCGCCGGGCTGGATTGCCGGGAAGTTGGTTTCCGCCAATGCCGGCGTCCGGTAGGCAACTGAAATTCCCGTTCTGAAAGTATTCTGCGGCGTCACATGGAAATTCAGCGATACGCGCGGTGACATATCCTTATTTCCGTAGGCATCCCTCTCGAACATGTTGCCGATGTTGAGCAGGAGCCGCTTGGTGATGCGCCATTCGTCATTGGCGAAAATCTGCAGGTCTTCGGTAAACGACGTGGAAGACAGGGCCAGCGACAGGGGCGGCATGACGCTCTGGCCGTTGACCGTATTGGTCTGGTAATTCGTTCCATAGACCAGGCGGTTCGATTCGGAAGTCCGCAGGGTATGCTGCACCTCAAGCTGGTCGCGGCCGACTGACAGGGTCTGTGCCACCGGGCCGGGGTAGTACACCCCACCCAGGTAAACAGGGAATGCCTCGCTTTGGTCTTCCTGGATATGGTAATAACGCACGCTGAGCTCGGAAGAATTTTCCAGTGCACGTGTCCAGCCAAGCTGGACAAAGCTGGTGTTGGCGATCAGGTCATGGAACGGGTTGCCATTCGTGCTGGTCGGCGTGGCCGGGGTCGGGTTCTTGTCATTGAACCCTACGCCTTGTATGTCGTGATTGAAACCGAACTGCAGGTCAAAGCTGTTGGCCCCATCGGGATGATAGTTGCCGCGGTAATTCATCAGGCGCGCCTGATTGTTGTCATTGCTGTTATTCAGCAATCTGTGGTCCTGAAAAGGTGCCGAAGTAAGGTTGTCATAACCGTTATCGGCGGTGTAGCCCAAAGTCGCCCGGTAATCGAACGTTTCGCCGCGCCTGCCAAATCTGGCGTCCGCGTCGTTGATCCCCTTGTTGCCGCGGGTATATTTGGCGTGCTTGCCATCCACAGCTCCCGCATCGTTGGTGATGATATTGATCACGCCCTGTGTCGAATTTGCGCCATAGGATGCCGCAGCCGGGCCGCGAATCACCTCGATGCGCTCGATATCGTCTATCGTGATCGGCAGGTTGGCCCAGTCCACGGTATTGTTTGGCGACATATAAACGCTGCGGCCGTCTATCAATACCTGCATGCGCCGCGAGAACTGGTCTGTCGCGCCGTGGTAGGAAACAATGGCCTGGCTGCCCTTGTAATAGCTCACGTACATGCCGGGAACCAGCTTGAACAGATCGGGAATGTTGCGGAAACCGGAATCGACTATCATCTTCTGATCGATCACCGTCATCGCGTTCGGCGCTTCCGACAAAGGTTGGTACAAACGCGAAGCGCTCAACACCACGGGAAGCTCCTGAAAATAATTCAGTTCGCCCGCATCGTCGGCCGCTTCTGTATTGGCCGAGTGCCCGGAAAAGCACAGCAGCAAGAGTATGACGCTTTGCTTTTTCAACAATAGCCCTCTTATCGGAAATTCCCGGTTTTCGTCTTTTGGGAGTGTGTCACCCGGAATTCCTGTTCCATGCCAATTAACATTTGGCCATTTAACATTTACAGTTGGGCTGCGCATATCCGGGGTCGGCAATCTATCAGCAAAAACAATATTCAACCAGCGCGCAAACAACAAGTTATTGATACTTCCATAATTCACGACACCGTTGCCGTCATTGCGAACGAAGTGAAGCAATCCAGCAAGACCAGGATGCATTTTTTAAACCATCTGGATTGCCGCGTCGGCTACGCCTCTGCCGCGCTTCGCTCGCAGCTGAAGCCTTGTTGCAATGACAAGGCATTCTGGATTCCCCGAATTCGCGGGAATGACGTGCCAGTTTTTTTAATTTCCCCTTCCCGTTTAAACCACATAAAGCAGGATCGCCACATAATGGCATGCGCTGCCGGCAATGACGAACAGGTGCCAGATTCCATGCGCATGGGCGAGACGCTTGTCGATCACATAGAACACGATGCCCACCGTATAGAACAGCCCGCCCGCCACCAGCCAGGCGAAACCGTCCGGTCCCAGCGCAAGCCGCAGCTGGGCCAGCGCCGCCAGCGCCACCCAGCCCATCACGACGTAGATCACCAAGGACAATATGCGCGCTTCGCTGCGCTGCATCAGTTCCTGCAGGATGCCGAACGCGGCCAGCCCCCACACCACGCCGAACAGCGACCAGCCCCAGGGGCCGCGCAACGTTACCAGACAGAACGGGGTGTAACTTCCGGCGATCAGCAGATAGATGCTGTTGTGGTCCAGCTTGCGCAGGATGACCTTGGCCCGCCCGCGCAGGCTGTGATACAGCGTTGAGAAGCTGTACAGCAAGATCAGCGTCGCGCCGTAGATCGAGACGCTGACTATCTTCCAGGGATCGCCGCCCAGCGCTGCCAGCACGATCAGCACGACGGTGCCGGCAAGCGCAAGCACGGCCCCGACCAGATGAGTTATCGCATTGAATTTTTCCCCGTAGTACATATGAATGGCCGTATCCCTTGGTTAATATCGCCAGCGCATCATCACAAACGGCGGGATATCATTTTTTGGCGGGCTTTTTTGCCCGCTTTTTCGTGGCGGGTGCCTGTTTGGCTACCGGTGTATGTTCCGCTGCGGCCCTGGCTGCACTGATCCGTTTGGTCACGATGTCGCCGCTGGCGGCGGCAAAGTCCAGCGTGATGGCAGGCGCAACGTAGCGCCCGCTCACGCGAACCGGGATCGTGACGCCCCTCAATTCGGCCAGGTCTCCCGCGCTGTGCCGCTTGAGCGCGGGGGCCACCACGGCAGCAAGTTGAAAATTGATGCTGCCCGAACCGGGAGTGATGTCGCCTTCACCCGCGACCCGGTACAACGCCGACCTCAATTCAAAACTGTTGCCGTGGCTGATGCCGTCCTTGATATTGAACGCGGCTTTTAAGCCGGAGAAACCGGTTCTTTCACTGAAACGGGATTCGTGGACGCGCGGTTCGCTCCTCGTTCCCAAATCATCCCTGCCCTCGACCAGTGCGGTGCGCAGGTCGATACCCGCGATGGAACCGCGACCCAAGGCAAGCGCCAAGCTGCCGTCCAGGGTTTTGCGCAGTTCGCCGATGCTGCCGCCCTCGGCGCTGATGTTCAGCGCAATATCGCCCTTGCCATCGAGTTTGCCAATGGCCGCCGTGTCGGCGAGCAGGGAATTCATCTGCACGCCCCGCAGATTTTGCGCGAGCGTGAACTGTGGTTTGCCCCGGGCATCAGCGCTGAAGCTGCCGTTCAATATCCCGCCGTAAAGCCTGGCAGACAACGGCGCTATGGCGAGTTCGGATTGCTCGATCTTGATCACTGCAGTGAGCTTGCTGGCTTTGAGCTTCGCCACCCTGATCTCCCCGGCATGCAGACTGCCGCTCAGATTCATATCCTTGAGGCCGCCAAGATCCAGATGGGTGGCATCGTTCTGGTAGCGCTTGATCCAGTCGGCGGCGATATACCGATCCAGATCGATGCGGTTGATATTAATATCCAGCATATATGCGGGGTGGTTGAAATCGGCCAATGCCATCTTGCCGGTGATATCACTGTCGTCGACCGTTGCCTTGAAGCCCAGATTCGCACTGCGTCCGGAAAGATCCACGCTCAGCTTGCCCGTCGCCTTCCCGGACAGCTCACCCGAGAGCATAGTATCCTTTGCGGAAAAATCCAGGGACATGGCGCCCAGCAGCAGGGTCGGCGCGGCTTCAAAATCCATGCTCGCCGGGCTGGACAACTTGCCCTGCAGCCTCCGCCCCGGCCCGCTGAAATCAAAATCCGTACTGAACACCCCCGCCTTGAATATCTTGTTGGAGAAGTCGAACGCGGGCATCTGCAGCGACGCCGTCCACTTCTCGTCGAACTGCGCCAGGGTGGCATCAAGCGTGATATTGCTGCCGCTCAAAGTGTCTTTCGCGTATTGCAGTTTCGGCATGCCCAGCCTGGCCTCGATGCTGCGCTGCCCGTAATTGCCCGTTCCGGAAACAACAATATTTTCCGCCAGCAAGGATTGCTGCGCCGGATTGCTGTCCAGACTGCCCTTGAAACTCAGGTCAAGATTGCTGAATCCGCCCGCGGTGCCGTCCAGCTTGCCGTCGATATCGGCGAATTCGTAACGCATGGCCTTGCGGTCGAAAAACAGACTGCTTTTCAGTTCGATGTTGGAGTCGCTGTGCAGCCGTTCCGAATTGAGATGGAAACTCGCCTTCAGGTTGCCCGGCACGGTGTCGGCGAGCCGGCCGGTCTCAATCCTTATATCCTGCACCGCGACACGCTGCCACTTCATCTCGTCCTGCCAATTGATGGCCGAATTGGTGACGCGCAAACCCTCGATATCGAACGTCACCGGCGACAAAACTTCATTGCGTACCAGCAGGTCGTCAAAGTTGGTTGTGCCATCCTTGAACCGGGTCAGGTTGGCGCGGATGCCGTCGATCTCCACCCGCTCCAGCACCAGCTGCTTTTTAAGCAAAGGCCACCAGGCGATGTAAAGCCGCGCGTTGTTGATGGATGCGAATTCCCTGGCGCTGTTGCGCTCGCTCAGCGACATCTTGCCGGAATCCAGCCCCAGCTTGGGGAAAAAGGTCAGCTTCAGGTCGCCCTGCAACACCAGATCGCGCTGGGAGTGCGCCTTGACGTACTGGACGATCTCGGTTTTGAATCTGTTCGCGTCGACCAGATAGAGAAACAAGCCAATTGCAGCCGGGATCATCAGGATGATCAGCAGCAACGCGGCCAAGCCGGCGCGCCAGTGCTCCTTGGCGAAGGATTCGGCAAACGGTATCTTGATGCCGAAAATTGAAACCAGGACACCGGTGATACCGAACAGTCCGAGAGCCGAATTCTTGATTGCCTTCATTCATTGATCCCTATGCTGTGGTGCGCAGATCATGCCGGGATAATTGTAACCTTGCCGGGTATTGCCGTGGGGCCCGGTTCAATCTCCCCGGTAAGTACGCCTTCCAAATTGAGCATGAATGTTGTAATGACAACCAGCCCGATCAGCGCCCACCCGGACCGCGCTGCTCCGGGCGCAGCCGCGGCGCCAGCAACTCCTCCGCAGTATCGGCATCCACCGGCTTGCCGGCGGCATCCACCAGCGGCTGCTCGGAATCGTTCCAGCCGCGCACCCCGGTCCTGAGCGAAACCACGCCGGTATAGCCCATCTTCTGCATCACGTCCGCAACCAGCGCCGACCGGTAGCCGGAACGGCAGATCACCACAATATCCAGTCCACGGCCGGCGGCAAGCAACGGCAGGGTCTCGTCGAAGCCCCATTCGCAGGATTGTTCCAGTATCCCGCGCGGCACGTTGATCGCCCCGGGGATATGCAGCACGGCAAATTCGGCCGGTTCGCGCACGTCGAGCAGCACGGGTTTGCTGCCTGCGGCCAGCTGCTTGCCCAGGTCCCAGGGCTGGATCTCTTTCACGCGCGTGAGCGCGTCGGTGACCAGGTCGGTGTAGCGTTTCACGGCCGCTCGAATACCGCGATCGACTCGACATGCGAGGTATGCGGAAACATGTTCATCACCCCGGCGGATTTCAACACGTAGCCGCGTTGCACCAGTTCGGCGGCATCGCGCGCCAGTGTGCCCGGGTTGCAGGAAACGTAAACAATCCGGCGCGGGGCAAACTCACCGCCCAGCGATTTCACCAGTTCGATCGCACCGTCGCGCGGCGGGTCGATCAGCAGCTTGTCGAATCGGCCGAGGCTGAAAAAAGTCTCCGCTGTGATCGCGAACAGGTTCATCGCGGCAAATTTGGCGTTGCCGGCCAGGCCATTCAATTCGGCATTCTGTCTGGCGCGAGCCACCAGAGTTTCGCTGCCTTCGATGCCCAGCACCTGTGCACCGCTGCGCGCGATCGGCAGCGTGAAGTTGCCCAGGCCGCAGAAAAAATCGGCGATGCGCTCGCCCGGTTGCGGGTCGAGCAGCCGCATCGCGCGGCTGATCATCACGCGATTCAGCGCGCTGTTCACCTGGGTGAATTCACTCGGCGCGAACGGCATCGTGATGCCGAACTCCGGCAGGCTGTAGGAAAGAGGCGGTGCGTTTAGCGGGTGGAACGGCGCGATGGTGTCATAGCCCTTGGATTGCAGCCAGAACTGGATTTCGTGCATATCGGCAAAGGCGCGCAGCGCGCTTTCATCTTCGCTGCTGGGCGTATCCATCACGCGCAGCACCAGCACATCGACGTGATCTCCAACCGCCACCTCGATCTGCGGCACGCGATCGCGTATTGACAGGCCGCTGATCAGCTCGGCCAGCAGCGGCAGCAGCACGGCGATCCTGGGCGTGAGTATCTCGCAGTGCTGCATGTCGGCGACAAAGCTGCTGCGCTTCTCGTGAAAACCGACCAGCGTCTTGCCCTTTTTGATCACATGCCTGACCGAAAGCCGCGCGCGCTCGCGATAACCCCAGGTCTGGCCGTAGATCGGGCGCAATATGGTTTCCGCCCTGACCTTGCCGATGTGCCACAGGCTGTCTTCGAGGATGCGCTGCTTGACCGCGACCTGCGCCCTTGCGTCCAGGTGCTGCATCGAGCAGCCGCCGCACACGCCGAAGTGTTTGCATTTCGGCTGCACGCGCATCGCCGAAGACTTGTGTATCGCGGTGACTTGCGCTTGCTCGAACGACGGCTTCTTGCGGTACGAGCTGTAGCTCACCACTTCGCCGGTCAGCGCGCCCTCGATGAAGATCACCTTGCCTTCGGTGCGCGCAACACCGCGGCCTTCCTGGTCGAGGGATTCAACGATGACGGAGTCTTGCTGCGGATTGTTTTTAGACATGAGGGTAAGCTTTCATCGCGCGTAGGAGCGGGCCATGCCCGCGAATCTGAATGGCAATCGCGGGCATGGCCCGCTCCTACGGGTAGGTTATTTTGTGTTCAGGCCAGGCCGCGAGAAATTCTTTCCAGTGCGGCTGGTCGAGCTTGCCCAACTCGGCGCGCACCAGTTCGCATTCCTTCTGGTAACGCGCCCGGGTAAGCACGCCGCGCATCATCTGGAAGCGCGCGAACACCAGATAAGTGTTCGCCACATCGGTCTCGCAATAGTTGCGTATCTCGTCCAGCCTGCCCTGCTGGTAGGCCTCCCACACCTTGCTGCCGTCCATGCCCAACTTGCCCGGAAAGCCGATCAGTTTGGCCAGCTCGTCCAGCGGCGCGTTGGCGCGCCCGGTATACATCGCCAGCAAGTCCATCAGGTCGAGATGGCGCGAATGGTAGCGGCTGATGTAGTTGTTCCACTTGAAATCCTTGTCGTCCTCGCCCTGGTCCCAATAGCGCGCGCACTGCACGCCGTGGATCAAGCCGCGGTAATGCAGCACCGGCAGGTCGAAGCCGCTGCCGTTCCACGACACGATTTGCGGGGTGTATTTGTCGATGCCGTCGAAAAAGCGCTGGATGATGGAACCCTCATCCTCGTGCAGATCACCGAGCGACCAGACCTTGAAGTTGTCGCCCTCGCGCAGCGCGCAGGAGATAGCCACGACGCGTTGCAGATGGTGGGGCATGAAGTCGCTGCCGGTCTTCTGGCGGCGCAACTGGAAAGCCATTTCCGCGACTTCCGCATCGCTGATGTGCGCATCCAGCTCGTGCAGGGTGCGCAACCCGGCTATGTCGGGTATGGTTTCAATATCAAAGACGAGAGTGGGGTTCATCACAACAACACCGTAAATGAGCAGGCGCGGATATTACCAAACCCCCGCAAAGTGCATCGCGAAATTAAAATACAAACATAGCGACAAGACCGGCGACCATGCCTGACAGTGCCACCCCGGCGGCGATCACTAGACGAATGCGCAGGCTGAAGACACGGCGGAGCATGACCAGCGAAGGCAGGCTGACTGCTGGCAGCGTCATGATGAGCGCCCCGGCGGGACCCGCACCCATGCCCAATGCGAACATCGCCTGCACGATGGGCACTTCTCCCGCAGTGGGTATGACGAACAATGTGCCGGCGAGCGCCATCGCAACGATCCAGCCTATGCCGTCATGCGCACCCAGCACCGGGAACAGCCAAACTCTGGCCGCACCAAGCAAAAGCACGAGAACCAGATACTCTGGCACGAGCCTGATCGCGAGGGTCATGAATTCCCGAATCCAGCGCAGCAGCAGGTTGTCTTGGGAAGTCTCGGCCTCAGGGATCAAATCCTGTTCGAGAGAAGCAGCTGCCTGCGGGCCGGCATAATGCTCTGCCAGATGGGCAACCACCAGCACCATCGCGATGCCGAGCACAACCCTGAAGAGGGCCCAATCCCATCCCAGCACGAAGCCCATGAACACCAGCGTCGCCGGATTCAGCACCGGGTTCGATATCCACCAGGACACCACACTGCCGACCGAAGCGCGGCTTTGCCGCATGCCGGCGGCCACGGGTGCGGCACAACAGGTGCACATCATGCAGGGAGTGGCGAAAAGGCCGGCCAGAGCGACGCTCCTGAAACCTATTCGACCCAGCGCCGCGCCCACCCAATGGGCCGGAAGCAGCACCTTGATGCCGGAACCCAGAATCAGGCCGAGTACCAGTGCCTGCCAGATCGCCTTGCCATAGGCGATCGCGTAGTCTGTTGCCGCGCTCCATGATGCGGGCGGCGGAGCGGCGGCCTTACCGGAGAGTATCGAATCGCCTATGAAATGATGGCTCTGGGCGACGAATGCCTTGGCATAGTAGGGCATCCATTTGACGTAGGCGAACCCGGCAATGGCCACGAGGGCAAAAATTACCACACCGGCAATAGGAGACAGTAATTTTTCGTTCAGTCTGGCTGGCATCGGAAACTCCTGGCTTTAAGGCGACTTGCTTATGAGGCCCTGTCCCAAAATGCTTAAACGCCTGATGGCGAGGGAATTACGACAAAATCTTTGAATCATGAAGCAGACGGAGGACGCTGCGAAAATAACTCTCCCTGCCAGTCACTCATTCGCTCTAATTCAGATGCACATTTTCACACGTGATGCGCAGAAAACGGTGTTCCCAATATTCAATGAAACACCGCCATTTTCCCGCATGGTTTTCACGACGTTACGCTAACGAGACACCTGCATGCCTTTAAGCAAAATTCTTCGCGACAAAGTCCCAGTTCACCAAATTGCTCAAGAAAGTCTCGACGAACTTGGGGCGCATGTTGCGATAGTCGATGTAATAGGCGTGCTCCCAGACGTCCACGCACAACAGGGCTTTATCGCCGGTGGTCAGCGGTGTTCCGGCCGCGCCCATGTTGACAATGTCCAGGCTGCCGTCGGCTTTCTTCACCAGCCATGTCCAGCCGGAACCGAAGTTGCCCACAGCAGAGGTTTGAAACGCCTTTTTGAATTCGTCGAGGCTGCCCCACTTCTTGTTGATCGCGGCTGACAGTGCGCCGCCGGGAGCGCCGCCGCCGTTAGGCTTCATGCAATTCCAGAAGAAAGTGTGGTTGGACACCTGTGCGGCATTGTTGTAAATCCCGCCGGCAGGCGCCTTTTTGATGATCGCTTCCAGATCAAGTTTCTCGTACTCGGTGCCCTTGATCAGGTTGTTCAGGTTGGTGACATAGGCCTGGTGGTGCTTGGCATAATGGTATTCGAAGGTTTCCTTGGACATGTGCGGTTGCAGCGCGTCCATGGCATAGGGTAGTGCGGGCAGGGTATGTTCCATTGTTATTCTCCTTGGGTAATGTAAAGCGTGGACGGGAGATTCTAGCCAATTAACGCACGGCAAACAATAGTTGATCAAGTTTATCGGGATAAACTTCGTGGCCACCGGTTAAAACAAATCGATCTGCCCGTTCCGCGACGGCGGCTTGAACAGCCCCGTAACCAGCGGCCTGTCTTCCAGGTTGAAACCCAGCCGCCCGCAAGCCTTGCTGAAGCGCTGCGCCAGCAGGTCGGCGAACAGGCCGTTGCCGCGAAAGCGGCTGCCGAACTCGGGATCGTTGTCGCGCCCGCCGCGCATCTCGCGCATCCGGCTCATCACATGCCCCGCCTTCAGCGGATAGTGCGTAGCCAGCCAGTCCCTGAACAAATCCTTCAGCTCGTACGGCAGGCGCAGCAAGGCATAGCCCGCGCTGCGCGCGCCGTGTTGATGCGCGGCCTGCAGCACCTGCTCCAGTTCCGCATCGGTCAGAAAAGGGATCACCGGCGCCACCATCACCCCGCACGGCACGCCCGCCTCGTTCAGCATCCGGATGGCTTGCAGCCTGCGCCGCGGCGACGCTGCGCGCGGTTCCATGTGGCGCGCCAGCCCGGCGTCCAGCGTCGTCACCGAGATATACACCTGCACCAGGTCGTCGCGCGCGAGTCGTGTCAGCAGGTCGAGGTCGCGCTCGATCAGCGCCGACTTGGTGACGATGGAAACCGGATGTTTGTGTTCGGCCAGCACCTCCAGTATCTGTCGCGTGATCTGCCAGTCGCGCTCGATAGGCTGGTAGGGGTCGGTGTTGGAACCGAGCGCGATCGGCGAGCATCGGTAGGAAGGTTTGGCCAGCTCCGCACGCAACAGCTTCGCCGCATCCGGCTTGGCAAAAAGCTGGGTCTCGAAATCCAGCCCCGGCGAAAGATTCAGGTAGGCATGCGAGGGCCGCGCGTAGCAATAGATGCAGCCGTGTTCGCAGCCGCGGTAGGCGTTCAGCGACAGCGAGAACGGCAGGTCCGGCGAATCGTTGCGCTGGATCACGCTCTTCGCCGAATCTATCGTCACCGTGGTCTTGAACGGCGGCAGTTCCTCGTCCGCCATGCCCCAGCCATCATCGACACGCTCGCGCGCCACGCTCTCGAAGTGCCCCTCGATCTGCAGCGTCGCGCCACGGCCTTTTGTTGCTTCGTGCTTCACTTGATTCCCACCCATAAAGAACGTTCGTTCTGAACGGACTATATGGCCCAGAAGGGGCAATGTCAAACCGAAAATGTTGCGCTCAATTTAGCGAGCGTTTAGAGTGAACACAATGAACTGGTTGTCCAAACTGATTGCCGAGAAAACACGGGAGACCATCTCTCTGCGCCTGTTCGGGTTCACCAGGATTCCCCTGCTGTTCTATGTCGGCGTCTCGGTGAGGGAGATATCGCCCGAACGCATGGTAGTCCGCATACCCTTGCGGCGCAGAACAAGGAATCACCTCGGCTCGATGTACTTCGGTGCGCTCTGCATCGGAGCGGACTGCGCGCCCGGTGCATTCGCCATGTACCTGATCCGGCAACAACCCGCACGCATCTCCATGGTGTTCAAGGACTTCCAGGCAGAATTTCTCAAGCGCGCCGAGGGTGATGTGGATTTCATTTGCGACCAAGGGAAAGAGATCGCTGAACTTGTAGCACTCGCTGCAGTTTCCGATGAGAGAGTCGAAAGACAGATCGACGTCATTGCCACCGTGCCGTCGCTGAGTGACGAGCCGGTTGCCAGGTTCAAGCTGACCCTGTCGTTGAAAAATCGAACATAAAATAATTCAGCTCTGGTACATTTCGTTCTATGACCGCAGCCAAGAACGGACGGTCAGGTATCTTGTTTCACCGTCTATCGTATGAATTGCACACTTTGTCTGTAAATATGATGTGAAAATTTTTACGCGTATACACTTACTCAATTTAATACATTTTTGACTGCTTTGATGAGACGGCTCTCGGGTATTACCTTGATTGAAATACTGTTGGTAATGGCCAGCATTGGAATTCTTACAGCCATTGCGGTTCCTTCTTATCAAAACTATTATTATCAGGCACAAGTCGCTGAGGCGATTGGCGACATCAAATCCTTAGAGGTGGCGATTGCACAATTCCAAGCTGATAATGTCGGCAGCCTCCCCAACAGCTTGAGTGATGTGGGCGCAGGGAACAAACTCGATCCTTGGAGACATCCCTATCAGTACCTTGTAATCCCGCTAAACGGGCCAAGCATGAGCTTGGTGCGTAAGGACAAATCGCTGCACCCGATCAACTCCGACTACGATCTCTACAGCATCGGCAAAGACGGCAAGAGTATTGCGCCGCTGACTGCGGTTGTAAGCCAGGACGACATCATCCGGGCGAACAACGGGCAGTTTGTGGGTTTGGCTTCCACCTTTTAAATGTGAGCTGTCGATGAGGATCAAAAAGAGATTCTTCCAAGGCAGTATAGCGCGACGTATTTTTGCCATGTTTGTTCTTGCCGCTTTCTTTCCCATGATGGTAATGGTAGTGCTTACCTTCATTCAGGTGCGCGGCATTTTTACCGATCAAGCCATTTCCAGATTGAAGGTAGCGAGTAAGGATTTCGCCTTGGCCGTAGATCAACGGTTAATGCAGATGCAGACCGACCTCGCTGAAATCGCTACGTTCATGCGCAATGACGGCTCAGTGCCAAGTAGCCAGGTTTTGGAGAATCTGAAAGGGCTATATTCCGGTTTAACAGTCATCGGACCTGGCACACTGAGCACTCCGCTTATAGGCAAGGCTCTCGCCTGGCCTGCAATTGGGGAGTCAGAGCGCGCCCACCTAGCGAAGGGCGAATCTGTCCTTATCGTCCAATCAGATTTAGGCTCGTCACCACGAATTCTGCTTCTGCACATGATTGATGCAGGCAAGCATGGAAATTCCGCACTGGTCGCGGAACTTGATCCAGCAAATATTTGGGGAGATGAAGAAGACTCTCAGTACATGATCGGTATGTGCATGTTTGCCGATCCCGGCGTCATGCTGTTCTGTTCTCAGCCCGAACTTCAAGCTGAATCCGCCATGTTGGCACGCAGGATTGCCGACCCTTCGCCTGATTATCACGTGCAGATCAGCAAGGAGCCCTGGATCATGGGGCAATGGAAGCTTTTTCTAAAGCCCCAATTTTCCGGATCATACTGGACCGCAATTGCGGTGCAACCGATGGCGGGCGTCTTGCGCCCAATTGAGAAATTCAGTCGGATATTCATTGGTGTCATCGTACTGGCGCTGCTGCTGGTGGCTCTGCTAAGCACCCTCCAGATCCGCAGAACCCTGGGACCGTTGGAGAGGCTCATCAATGGTACACGGCGCTTTGCCTACGAGGATTTCGACCACAGAGTTACTGTGGCAGGTCACGACGAATTCGGAGAGCTGGCAACCTCTCTCAACGATATGGCCGAGCGACTTGGCAGCCAGCTCGCTACCCTCAAGGTTCTTTCCGAGATCGACCAGGTCATTTTATCAAATCTGAATATGGACGCGGCTTTTACCATCGTGCTGGTGCGCATCCGAAAGCTCACTGATGCCAACTTTGCAGGTATCGTTGAGTTGGAGAAGTCTGCGGCGGGTGAAGCACGAATCTATTCTCTGCAAGCTGCAAGCAACCCCAACTTGGAAATGAGTCGGATCAGGGTGAATATTGAAAAGTTGCAGGAATTTTCGGAACGGGACAAGGGCTTCTGGTTGGATAACTCCGAGAGTCTTCTGAATTATATCCCCCAACCCGGGTTTCAGATTGCTGGGCAACTGTTCATTCTGCCCATCCTCACTGACGGAACCTTGATTGCCTTTCTTTGCATGGGATTCAAAAACACCAGGGACTTGCCACCAAGCTTGCTTATTCATCTGCGAGACCTTGGCGATCGAATTGGTGTTGCCATGTCTGCGGTTGCACGCGACGAAAAGCTGATTTATCAGGCTCACCACGATGATCTGACTGGCCTGCCGAACCGTCTCTTGTTCAAGGAACGGCTTTCAAGTGAAATTTCCTTCGCGCAGCGCGAGGGGCGGAACCTGGCTTTACTGTTCATTGATCTTGATCGCTTTAAAGGCATCAATGACGCCTTCGGCCACTCAGCGGGTGACGAGTTGTTGATGGAAGCTGCACAGCGGCTACGCCGATGCAGCCGCGAAAGCGATACCATCGCACGCCTCGGAGGTGACGAATTTGCAATTATCTTGCCCGCCATCTCAGGAATACAAAGCGCCAGCACGGTGGCTGAAAACATCTTGCAAGCATTTTTTCAGCCTTTCATGGTTGCAGGCCAAGAAAGCCATATCAGTGCCAGCATCGGTATCGCCATCTCGCCCATGGACGGCAATGACAGCGAAGAACTGCTCAAAAAGGCCGACACGGCCATGTACCGTGCCAAGGATCTCGGGCGCGGCAAATTCGTCTATTTCGAAGAACAGATGAATATTGAGGCAATCGAGCACATGAACTTGGAACGTGAGATGCGGCAAGGTTTGCTCCACAAAGAGTTCATTCTTCACTATCAACCAAAAATTGACTTGCGTACCGGTCAAATCACAGGTGCAGAAGCTCTTGTACGGTGGAACCACCCGACTCGTGGCCTGGTTTATCCGGGCGTTTTCATTGGTATTGCCGAGGATATCGGGCTTATCGATGAGATTGGCAGAAATGTAATATGGGATGCCTGTGCCCAGCATGCGACGTGGCGCTCAGAGGGTGTAAATGCCCCTCCCATTGCTATCAACATTTCTGTCCGGCAATTCCAGCGCGGCAACCTGATCCAGATCATTAAAGATGCGCTTCAAACAACATCCACGCCACCCAGCGCATTGGAAATCGAAGTCACCGAAAGCCTCTTCATGGACAAAACCAGCGAAGCAATTGCTGTACTCCATGAGTTGCGGCAAATGGGAATAAAAGTGGCGGTCGACGACTTTGGCACCGGGTATTCATCCATGTCTTACCTGAGACTGCTGCCTATTGACTATATAAAAGTTGACATGTCGTTTATCACAGGCATGATCAACGACAGCAACTCACGTACCATTGTCGAGGTGATCATTACTCTCGCACACAAGCTGCATAAAATTGTAATAGCGGAAGGTGTTGAAACGCTGGATCAACTCGACCTGCTACGCTCTTGGCAATGCGACATAATCCAAGGTTACTATTTCAGCAAGCCATTGACACCTGAACAGTTTGTCGTGTTTATGCAAGAACCGAGGCTGATCTAGAATTTTGTACCAAAATTATTGATACTTCCATAATTCACGACACCCTTGCCGTCATTGCGAACGAAGTGAAGCAATCCAGCAAGACCAAGATGCATTTTTTAAACCATCTGGATTGCCACGTCGGCTGCGCCCCTGCCGCGCTTCGCTCGCAGCTAAAGCCTTGTTGCAATGACGAGGCATTCTGGATTCCCCGAATTCGCCGGAATGATGTGCCAGCTTTTTAATTTCCCCTTACCGCATTCAGAAAGAGGTGTCACTGTCATCAAATATGAAAACCTCAATAATCAAAAATAGAAGAATTCTCCCGCCAGAAGAATGTTGAACTTGTTCTGGTGAAATCCAACATTCCGGAATGTGTCGGAGGCAGCCATATAAGGGGCGCATCAGTACCACCAAGAACCAAGCCGTCACGCTCATGGCAGGCATAGTTGCCCGCCCCTACACCTCGCTCAACTCTCCATCCGCAAACAGCAATGCACAGCGCACTTTCTTGCCCGCATACACCGATTGCATCGCAGTGCGATATTCCAGCATCTGCGCGCGGTACGGCGCGGAATCGGCGCTGTCGCCGGTCTTGTAATCCAGCACCCACACCTCGCCGCCGAACTCCACCAGCCGGTCGATACGCTTCAATTCGCCCGCCGCATTGACATAGGACATTTCGTTGCTGGCAGCAAGATAGTGTTGCGGGTCGAAGAAACGTTGCAGCGATGCCTGCGCAAGCAGTGCCTGCGCTTGACGCAAAAGGCTGTCCATCTCGCCGGGCGGAATGCCGCACTGCACCTGAAGCGCAGCCTTGTCTGTCATCCCGTTGGGCGGGGCCAGGTGTTGCAGCAGCGCGTGCAACCAGGTGCCGCGACGCTGTTCTGCGGTGGTACGCGGCACATGCTGACCGGTTGGCAGCGGGCGCGACAATGAAGTATCCACCGCCATGGATAATTTTTCCGGTGCTGGTACAACACTGCCTCCCGCATCCAGCAATGGATTGCTGCGCTGCCCGGCAACTTGCGCGATCCTGCCATACCATGATGTCTCCGCTACTTCGCCGTTTCCGCTGACCAGCAGCGCCTGTTTGGCGCGCGTCATCGCGACGTACAGCAGGTTCATTTCTTCGCGCCGCGCATAAGCCTCGTCCGCCTCGAAGTAAGGCGCGCGCTTGATGCCGCGCCCTTTCTTGTCGCTGAACAGCGAAAAGTGCGCCGGGCGCGGCGCGTTGGGCTGCCAGTCGAGCAGCACGTTGTAGCTGTCGGCTTTGCCCTGCGTGTCGTTGGCGTCCAGCAGCCACACGATGGGCGCTTCAAGTCCCTTGGCTTCGTGCACGGTGTAGATGCGCAGCGCGTTGCCGACCTCGCCCACTTTCCCCTCGTCCGGCGATTCGTTTTCCGCCGCGCGCAATTCGCGCAACTCGGCGAGGAATCGCGGCAGGCTGGGATAGCGTCCGGCATCGACGTTGAGCGCGATCTCCATGAAGGCCTGCAGGTTGGCGCGCACTGTCTCGTGCAGCTCGGCAGGCAGCGCAGCTTCATAGCGATGCAGCAGGTCGCCCTCGAAATAGATGCGGTCGAGCAGGTCGTGCACCGGGAGTTTGTCGGCCTGCGCCAGCCAACTTGCCAGCAGACGATGAGCCCGCTGCAATGCGGGGGATGGATGGTCGAGGTATTGCAGGCGTTGCCACCATGAGGAGCGAGGACTGGGGACTGAGGACTGAGGTAAAGTCTCCCCGCTCGCTCCTTGCTCATCACTCCTGGATTCTATATCCCGAATCTTTGAATCTTGATCCTTGTTCCTTGAACCTGCTATTGACATCAGATCTTCATCGCTGCACGAAAAAATCGGCGAACGCAGTGCCTGCGCCAGCTCGAGATCGGCGAACGGCGTGATCAGGAATGTCAGCAACGCCTGGATGTCTTCCGCTTCCAGCGTGTCCAGCAGGCCGCCGCGCCGCGAGGTCAGGAACGGAATGTGGCGCGCGCGCAGGGCGTGCTCGTACACGCGCAGGTGCAGGCGCTTGCGCACCAGCACCATGATGTCGCGGTACTCGGCGCGGCGCGTCACGCCATCGTCCCGCACGCTCCAGTTTTCGACGATTTTGGCGATATGCGCGGCGAATTGCTCTGCTTCTGTTTCACGCGCGCCGCTTTGTATTTCTTCGCGCGGCGTGGTGAGCGGGTTGCGCAATAGTAGTTTATCGCTTTCTCCCCCTCCCCAACCCTCCCCCGGTGGTGGAGGGAGTGCTGTTTCTGCCACGGCCAGCGGTAGCACTTCGACATGGCCGGGCAAGTCCTGATGGTGGGCGACATGCTCCTCGAAATCCACGAAGCCGTCCGGATGTCCGGAGAACACGCCGTTCACCGCAGCCAGTACCGCCGGTGCATTGCGCCGCGTCTCGTTCTGGGTCAGATAATGCGCGCCGAATTCCTGCTGCAAAAATCCGCGCACCTCGCCGAACAGGCGCGCATCGGCGCGGCGGAAGCGGTAGATGGATTGCTTGGGATCGCCGACCACGAAAACCGTGGGCCGCGAATCCACCGCCGCCGACGCGGCGAACCATGATTGCAGTATCTGCCACTGCAGCGGGTTGGTGTCCTGAAATTCGTCCAGCAGCACGTGGCGATAACGGCTGTCCAGTTTGTATTGCATGTACTCGGCGCAATCGCCCTGGTTGAGCATGCGGCACACCTGCCATTCCAGGTCGGTGAAATCCATCTGCTGCTGTTGCAGTTTCAATTGCTGATAATGCTCCAGCAGCGCAGCTCCGCAGTGCAGCGCGGCCCGGTTCATGCGCAACGCTTCGATTTCGGTCAGCTCATCGCGCACGGCCTGCAGCTTGTCGAACAATACATCGCGCGCAACAAGGAAAGTTTCTGCGTTCTGTTTTTTGGTCGGCTTGAAACTGCGCGGCTCATCGGCCTGGGTGTACAGCGCGCGTGACAATGCGGCAAAGCGCTGCCGGAGGTCGGTCAACTCCCATGCCATTTGCAGCTTGTCGGCATTGTTGCACTGTACCTCCGTTCCCGTCGCCAAGGCTTGCGCAAAAGCCAGTACGGCAGACTGAAGTGATGCATCGCCACAGGCATCGGCAATCGGGTCTGCATCGAAATCCACTTCAAGTTCGTCCTGCAACTGTTCCGTTGCCCACGCCGCTGCATCTTTCTGCCCCTGCGTGTAAGCCCACCATTCGGCGCGCTTGTGCACAAAGTTTTCCAGCAGCGTGCGCGTGCTGTGCAGGCCGTATCCTGCGAACAGCTGTTGCATGTGCTGCGCGGTTTCGCCATCGGGCGCGGCGCGCAGGCTGTCGGCAAAAGACTGCCACGCCTCGTCGCGCAGCGCCGAGGTACGCTCCAGCAGTTGCATGCCGACCGGCACGCCGGCATTCAGCGGCGCGCGCTGAATCAGCTGCATGAACCAGCCATGGAAGGTGCTGATCGTGATGGCCGGCTGCGCCAGCAAGGCATCGCGATACAGGCCGCGCGCTTTGGCCAGCAAGGCACCGTCAATCCCGTCAACAGCGCGCTCGCGCAAAAACTCTCTAACGGCATCGTCGTCCTGCACCGCAAGCAGATGCAGCCACTCGTGCAGCCGCGCCTGCATCTCCTGCGCGGCCTTGCGTGTGAAGGTGATCGCGAGTATCTCGCCGGGCTGCACGCCGGCCAGCAGCAGGCGCACGATGCGCGACACCAGCAGCCAGGTCTTGCCGCTGCCCGCGCAGGCTTCGACGACGACACTGTGATTGGGATCGAGGGCGATTTTATTATCCATGCCCACCCTCCGCCACAGCCCTCAGTCCTCGAACCTCAGTCCCGGTTTCCCAATCGCTCTTGCGGCAAAGCCCGCGCATCTCGCAATACACGCACGCCTCGTCCACGCCGTGCGCGGGCATGGCCGCGCCTGTGCGCAGCTGCGCGAACACCGTCAACAGCCTTTCGATATTGGCCTGAGCCAGTTCCGGCACATCCTGCGGCGGTGCAACTGCGGCCACCTTGTCCTTCTCGATGCTGATAAAGGCGGCCTCGCCGGCCTCGTACACGCGGGCGTAGCAGGCCAGCTGCACATCCTCGCCCGGTTCCCTGAGCTTGTTGCGCAGCCGGATCGCATCCATCATCTTGTAGTCCAGCACCTTCACCGCGCCTTCCGCCCGCGCATCGACGCGGTCTATGCGCCCGTGCATCGTCAACTCACCGGTCAGCGGCATCTCGAACGGCACCTCGCCGTTCTGGTAACGCCAGCCTTCCGCTTCACCTTTCAGCTGCACATCCAGATAGGCGGGTATCGCCTGTTGCCAGCGCAACAGCCAGGCGCGCGCCAGGTAGTCGCGTTCCACCGCGGGCGCGAACACCTCGCTGCTGATGTGCTGCAACGCCTCTTCCAGCGCGGCGCGCGCATGTTCGCCCAGCAGCGGGAACTGCTGATGGAAACGATGCAGGATGTCATGCGCCCACTCGCCGTAATCGCGCTTCTCCACGCCCTCGCGCACCTCGTCCAGTTCGTTCAGGCGCAGCATGTGGCGCGCGAAATACTGGTACGGACAGGCGACCAGGCTGTTGTAGCCGCTGGCCGAGATGCGCTCCGGTATCAGGCTGTGGGGCACCACAGGCGCGGGCATCGCGGCAGCTTCCGGCAACGGAAATTCGGCGGCGCGTACCTGCGCACCTGCCAGCATTCCTGCCAACTCTTTGTCTGCCAGATCATCTCCGTAAGCCAGTTCATGCAGCGCGCGCAGCATCTCCAGATGCGGACTGAGCAGATTCTTCTCGCCGCTTTTGCTGGATTGCCAGGTGGCCAGCACGGTGTCATTCATTGCCAGCAGTCCCAGCAGGTCATCGCGCTGCTGCGCCAGATGGTTCTCGCGCGTGGGCAGACCCAGCGTGCTGCGCACCGCGTCGTTGAACCACAGGCTGCCGTTGTCGGTGCCCGGCAAATGCGCGGCATCGGCACCGAGCAGCAGCACCGCGTCAAAACTGCGCCAGCGCGTGGCGGCCAGGTGGGTGAGCAGCACGGGGCTGTCTATTGAAGTATCGCGGAAGGTATGTGCGTCGAGCTGCTGGGCCAGCCAGCGCCGCCATTCGGCACGGCTGAAGCGCGTGTTGTCCGCCGCCAGCTCCTGCTGCCCGGTATGCAGCGCCTGCAACAATTGCGCGCCCGCCTCGTCCGCCGCAAGGCCCTGCAGCACGCCGAGGATGGACAGGCTGTCATCCAGCGCGCGCAGCCAGCCGCCCAGCGTGTCGCTGCCCCTGCGCAATGACTCTGCCGCCTGGCGCAATCGTGCCAGCGCGGTTTGTACCCCGGCCGCGCCGTGCGCCAAATCGAAAAACGCGTCCAGGTGCGAGGCCACGCCGTGTTTGCGCACCAGTTGTTCGAGCTGGTACACGGCCTGCTTGCGCGCATTCGCCTCGAGATCGGCAAAGATGAATGGCGACTTGAGCAGGTCGAGCAGATCCTGGTAATAAAAATCGCTTTGCAGCGCATCCAGCCAGCGCATCAGCACCGTGCTCACCGCCAGCGTGGACATCGTCCACCCGGTCTCGTCCCGCACCAGCACTCCGGCGCGTTCCAGCAGGGCGCGCACGCGCCGCGCAACGAGGCGGTCCTGCGCGACCAGCGCGATGTTCTGCCTGCCCGCCAGCAGCCAGCGCCGCACCTGCACCTCGGCGGCACGCGCCTCCTGTTCCAGGCTGTGCGCGCCGAACAGGCGCAGCCGTTGTGACAGCGCGGCATCGGGCAGTTTTTTCAGCAGCGCGGCGGCGCTGCGCAGATCGGCGCTTTCCGCAGCATGTTGCAGGGAACGGGACAGCAGCGCGCAGGCCGGCGCATCGGCCACCATCTTGCGCAAATCGAAAATCGTGACGGCAACGCGCGCGCGGCAGGCTTCCAGAAAATGCGCTTCCGGTGCTGCGAGATCCGAGGTCAGCAATACATACAGCGGTGTATCCACCCGCTGCGCCAACTGCGCCAGCCGCTGCTGGTAGGCGCGCACGCTATCCAATTCTCCGGCCAGTTCGCCGCCCGTAGCCATCGCATACCACAGCTCGTGCACCACGCGCGCCTCGAACTGCATCGCCTGTCCGCTACGCGCCCGGTAGGCCTGTGCAAGCTGCTCCGCAAACTCCGTCCCAGATTCCGGCAACGCGACATGGTGACGGGTCAGGTCATCCATCAAACCGAGCAGTTCGCGCGACAGGCTCCACAGGTCGGCATCGGCGAACCAGCGCCGCTCGCGCAGGGCCTGGTACAAGGCGGTGATGCGTTGCGTGTCGGGCTGAACGGAAATATCAAGTGAAATGGATTGCGCCCAGTCGCTGAGCGTGACCATCCGAGGCAACAACAGTGCGGGCAGGCAGGCCTCGACACTCAAGGCCTGCGCCAGCGGACGCGCAGAATGGTAGTTGGGCAACAGGATCGTTGCCCCGCGCAGATCGGGCAGGGCGTTTTGCGCTAGGATGTTGCGCGCGACGCTATCAAAAAAAACAGCCGCCGCTGTTTGCGTGCTGCTGTTTTTCAAGTTTCCCATAATTTATGATGCTGCTTAGCAGCAGAGTGTGGAAAAACGTAGCGAGAGGCGATCAGGCAAGGCGGAAACCAGCGAAAAAGCGGAATTTACACATAGGTAAATGAGCATTTTGAGCTGGTTTTCAACGCAGCATCATCGCCTCGCAGTAGTTTTAACACCTTCTCAGCGTTCGAGGAGATTCTTCTTGTCCTTTACCTTGGCCCACTCATCGGCATCTTCGGGCGGATCGATTTTTTCGACGATGGTTTTCCATGTCTTGGATAATTCCGCGTTCAGCGCGATGAAATGGCGCTGGTTCTCGGGCAGATCGTCCTCGGCATAGATCGCCTCTACCGGGCATTCGGCAACGCACAGCGTGCAATCGATGCACTCATCGGGATCGATCACCAGGAAATTCGGTCCGGCGTGGAAACAGTCCACCGGACACACTTCCACACAGTCGGTATATTTGCATTTGATGCAGGATTCGGAAACTACGTAAGTCATGGTGAAACTCCATATTGTTTGCAACGCGGTATTTTAACAGAGCTGGTCATAATTAATTCACTTCACAGCAAAGCGGTTTTTGGGTAGGATGACACTTGATATCCAGCGAACAACCCCCAATCATCCGCCTGTTGCATTCCGATTCAACCATCACAATAGCGAGTACAAACCATGAGCGAACATATACATTACGTTTCCGATGCCACTTTTGACGCCGAAGTCGTGCAGGCTCCCCTGCCGGTTCTGGTGGATTACTGGGCCGAATGGTGCGGCCCCTGCCGCATGATCGCCCCTATTCTGGAAGAAGTCTCCAAGGAATATGCCGGGCGGCTTACGGTTGCCAAACTCAATGTGGACGAGAACCAGCAAACCCCTGCAAAGTTCGGCATACGCGGTATTCCCACCCTGATGTTGTTCAAAAACGGCGACATTGCCGCCACCAAGGTCGGCGCATTGTCAAAATCCCAATTAACAGCTTTTATTGACAGCCACATCTAAAGCGTTTACTGTCACGCCCGCATCGCCTCCCAGCTTCGTCCCTTTGCACCTAAAATATATATAACGAACATGCTCCAGGCCATGCGGGTGGACTTCTTCAGCCCCGACCCAATCTGTTTCTTTTAATACTTCCCAATTAACACTCTCTTTTGTTTTTTCCTCTCTAAATCAACATTCCCGCATCGCTATGCACCTATCTGACCTAAAAGCAAAACACGTCACTGAACTCGTTGAAATGGCTGCGGCCAATGAAATAGAAAACGCCAACCGAATGCGCAAGCAGGATGTCATGTTCGCGCTGTTAAAGAGCCATGCGAAAAAAGGCGAAAGCATCTTCGGCGACGGCACGCTGGAAATTCTGCCGGATGGCTTCGGCTTCCTGCGCTCTCCCGACACCTCTTACCTGGCCGGCCCGGACGACATTTACGTCAGCCCCAGCCAGATTCGCCGCTTCAACCTGCACACCGGCGATTCGATAGACGGCGAGATACGCACGCCCAAGGACGGCGAGCGCTATGTCGCGCTGGTGAAAGTCGACAAGGTCAACGGCGAACCTCCCGAGAATGCGAAAAACAAGATCCTGTTCGAAAACCTCACCCCGCTGTTCCCGACCGTGCCATTGATCCTTGAGCGCGACATACGCGCCGAGGAAAACATCACCGGTCGCATCATCGACATCGTTGCGCCGATCGGCAAAGGCCAGCGCGGCCTGCTGGTGGCCTCGCCGAAATCCGGCAAGACCGTGATGCTGCAGCACATCGCGCATTCCATTTCATCGAACAACCCCGATGCCGTCCTGATTGTGTTGTTGATAGACGAACGCCCCGAAGAAGTGACCGAAATGACCCGCACCGTGCGCGGCGAAGTGGTCGCCTCCACCTTCGATGAACCGGCCAGCCGCCATGTGCAGGTCGCCGAAATGGTGCTGGAAAAGGCCAAACGCCTGGTCGAACACAAAAAGGACGTGGTGATCCTGCTCGACTCGATCACCCGCCTGGCGCGCGCTTACAACACCGTGGTGCCATCTTCCGGCAAGGTATTGACCGGCGGCGTGGATGCCAACGCGCTGCATCGCCCCAAGCGATTCTTCGGCGCGGCGCGCAACATCGAGGAAGGCGGCTCGCTGACCATCATCGCCACGGCGCTGGTCGACACCGGCTCGCGCATGGACGATGTGATCTACGAGGAATTCAAGGGCACCGGCAACATGGAGATCCACCTGGACCGCCGCATGGCCGAGAAGCGCATCTACCCGGCGATCAACGTCAACCGCTCCGGCACGCGCAAGGAAGAATTGCTGATCAAGCAGGACATCCTGCAGAGGATCTGGCTGCTGCGCAAGCTGCTCTATCCTATGGACGAGCTGGAAGCAATGGAATTCCTGCTCGACAAGATCAAGGCGACCAAGAACAACGCCGAATTCTTCGACTCGATGCGAAGATAAAAAGGATTTTGACGGACGCGAAAATTTATGTATAATCCGCGCCTTCGCGAAAAATCGCCCCAAAATCACAATAGTTATCGAGGTTGTTATGTACGCAGTCATTAAAACCGGTGGTAAGCAATATCGCGTCACTTCCGGCGAAACTTTGAAAGTTGAAATCCTCCCCGGCGACGTGGGCAGTGCCATCGTGCTGGACAAGGTGCTGATGGTGGCCGACGGCGACAAGCTGTCCGTGGGCAAACCCTTGCTGACCGGCGCAACCGTGAACGCGACCATCGTTGCGCATGGCCGCGGCGACAAGGTGCGCATCTTCAAGATGCGCCGCCGCAAGCACTACCAGAAGAATCAGGGACATCGTCAAAACTACACCGAGATCCGCATTGACGGCATCTCTGCGTAATTTCTGTTTTAAGGAGCAACAAGCATGGCATCAAAAAAAGGCGGCGGCAGTACCAGTAACGGACGCGACTCACATTCAAAACGACTGGGTGTGAAGAGCTACGGCGGCGAACTGATCAGCGCGGGCAGCATCATCGTGCGCCAGCGCGGCACCGAATTCCACCCCGGCGACAATGTCGGCATGGGCAAGGACCATACACTGTTTGCCAAGATCACCGGCAAAGTGGTATTCGCCATCAAGGGCGCGCAACAGCGCAGGACTGTTTCCATCGTAGCTGCTTAAACAGCCCGTCCGGAACAAGCCAGCCCTATCGCAAGGTAGGGCTTTTTTATTTCCAGCGCTTAATTGAGCCGGCAGTGAGTTGGCCAAATATTAATTAGCAAAAAATTAATTGGAATTGAATAGGCACACAACATGAAGTTTATTGACGAATCCAGGATCGAAGTCTTCGCGGGCAAGGGCGGCAACGGCATCGCCAGTTTCCGCCGCGAAAAATACATCGAGAACGGCGGTCCCGATGGCGGCGATGGCGGGCGCGGCGGCAGCGTGTACGCCCAGGCGGACCGCAACATCAATACCCTGGTGGACTATCGCTTCGCCCGGATGCACCGTGCCAGAAACGGCGAATCGGGGCGCGGCTCCGATTGTTACGGCAAAGGCGCGGACGACATCGTGCTGCGCATGCCGGTCGGCACGGTGATCACCGACATCAACAGCGGCGAAGTCGTCGCCGACCTCACCCACGACGGCGAGAAGATACTGCTTGCCCGGGGAGGCATAGGCGGCCTGGGCAATATCCACTTCAAGTCCAGCACCAACCGCGCACCGCGCCAATGCACAGACGGCACCGAGGGCGAGACCCGCGAATTGCAGCTTGAGCTGAAAGTGCTCGCCGATGTCGGGTTGCTCGGCATGCCGAATGCGGGCAAGTCCACGTTCATCCGCTCGGTTTCCGCCGCCAAGCCCAAGGTCGCCGACTATCCGTTCACCACGCTGCATCCGAATCTCGGCGTGGTGCGCGTATCGCCTGAAAAAAGTTTCGTTATCGCCGACATCCCCGGACTGATCGAAGGCGCTGCTGAAGGCGCCGGGCTGGGCCACCAGTTCCTGCGCCACCTGGCGCGCACCCGCGTGCTGCTGCACCTGGTCGACATCGCGCCGCTGTACGAGGGCGTCGATCCCGTACACGAGGCGCACGCGATACTCAACGAACTCAAGAAATACGACCCGACCCTGTACCAGAAACCGCGCTGGCTGCTGCTGAACAAGGTCGACCTGCTGGCAGACCGCGAGGAAAAAATTGCTGCCTTTCTCAAGGAATTCACCGATTTTGACCGTTACTTCGTCATTTCGGCGATCAATGGCGAAGGCTGCAAGGAACTGACTTATGCGATCATGGAACATCTGCTCGCGATGAACGAACTGGAACAGCAGGCCGCCGCCGACAGCGCGCAGGAAACCGACGCGGACACTCTTTAATTCTCAAACAGCGTGTAATACTGTAGGAGCGGGCCATGCCCGCGAGAAGGATGTTCGCGGGCATGGCCCGCTCCTACAATTTGTGTTTTGAATGAAAATTTAAAATGACTCAACACATGCAAACCATACTGACCCAATGCAAGCGCATCGTTGTCAAGGTAGGCAGCAGCCTGGTGACGAATCAGGGTGCGGGCCTGGATCATGAAGCGCTGGGCAACTGGGCGCGGCAAATCGCCGCGCTAAGCGCCAGCGGCCACGAGGTCATACTGGTATCCTCCGGCGCGATTGCGGAAGGCATGCAACGCCTGGGCTGGAAGAAACGCCCCGCTTCGATACATGACCTGCAGGCTGCCGCCGCAGTCGGCCAGATGGGTTTGGTGCAAGCCTATGAAAGCTGCTTCCGCAAGCATGGTCTGCATGCCGCACAGGTGTTGCTGACGCACGCCGACCTTGCCGACCGCGAACGTTATCTCAACGCCCGCGCCACGCTGACCACGCTGCTGTCCCTGCGCGTCATCCCCATCATCAACGAGAACGACACCGTGGTCACCGACGAGATCAAGTTTGGTGACAATGACACGCTGGGCGCGCTGGTCACCAACCTGATCGATGCCGATGTGCTGATCATTCTCACCGACCAGAGCGGCCTTTACACCGCCGACCCGCGCAAAGACTCCGCTGCCACACTGGTCAGTGTAGCCGCCGCAGCCGATCCGCAGCTGGAAAATATGGCGGGCGGCGCGGGCAGCCACATCGGGCGCGGAGGCATGCTGACCAAGGTGCTTGCCGCGAAGCGCGCGGCACGCAGCGGCGCGCATACTGTCATCGCCTCGGGGCACGAACGCGATGTGCTTTCGCGCCTGCTGCAGGGAGAATCCATAGGCACGCTGCTCACTGCACCCACTCTGACCCTGGCCGCGCGCAAGCAATGGCTGGCCGATCACCTGCAAGTCGCCGGCAAACTGGTGCTGGATGCCGGTGCAATCAGGGCATTGCGCTCCGAAGGAAAGAGCCTGCTGCCGATCGGGGTCAAGAGCGTGATCGGCGAATTCGAACGCGGCGCGGTGGTTGCCTGTGTGAACGAGGACGGACAAGACATAGCGCGCGGCCTGGCCAACTATAACTCGGCCGAAGCGCGCCTGATCGCGCAACATCCCAGTAAGGAAATCGAAGCCCTGCTCGGCTATGGCGGGGATGCAGAAATCATCCACCGGGACAATCTGGTACTACTGTAGAAGCAGCAGCATGGAATGGCGTTCCCTTCATGCGGCGGACAACCCGCGATAGAGGCCGCCGTATCCAGCCAACTGGGCCGCATGCTTGCACAGCCTCACTGAATGGGACATCGCACATGTTCAAATGCAGCATGAATCACCGCCCCGACTGGAGCACCGCAGTCCTTGCCGGCGTGATTGCCGGCACTTCGGCCACGCTGGTCCAGATGCTGCTCTGGCTGGTTTTCACCGATGCATTCCCCGCGATATTGTTCCGCGATGCCAGGCTGACGGCCGCACTGGTACTGGGCAGTTCAGTGTTGCCGCCACCCGCCACATTCGATACCGGCATCATGCTGGCAGCCACGCTGGTCCACTTCGCGCTTTCGGTCGTTTACGCCGCATTGCTTGCGCGACTTACGTCGGGCCTTGAAAATATCCCGGCATTGCTGGCAGGCGCGGCTTTCGGAATCGTACTTTACTTCATCAATCTATACGGCTTCACGGCGGTCTTTCCCTGGTTCGCGCAGGCGCGAGGCTGGATAACATTGATTGCACATGCGGTATTCGGCGTCACGGTCACCCTGGTCTGCCGGTATCCGTCCGTGAAAAACACACAGGGGATTTCTTAGACCCCCATGGTATGCAGCAATCATTAATCCCGGATAATCCATTAGGAGAAGTCGGGTGTAAAAGACCGTTCGTGGTGAGGTATCGAACCACTTGAGCAAGCCCTTCGATACGCTCTGCGTACCCTGTGCTGAGCGCGTCGAAGCATCAGGACGAACGGATTTTGGGCTAATGAACTATCTGGGTTAAATGCCAATCGGGCAATCAACCACGGAATATCGTGTTATGCGGATGCCCACGCGCGCCACCTTGCCCAGTGCACCGGGTTTCTCAATGGCTATGCTAACCCGCCGACAGGCAAATTCACTGATCAGCTTTTGCGCAATGTGTTCCGCCAATGCCTCAAGAAGCTGGTAACGGCATTCTGCCACCCAGTCACGCAGGCGACCTTCCATCTCCCCGCGATTGAGCGTAAAGCGTTGTGCTGCTTCAAGCCAGAAATCAAAAATAAGCGGCCTTGCGGCCACTCGTTCCCATTCATACACACCAATTACGGTTTCAAGGGTCAGGCTGCGCAGCACCATCCGCCTCGACATGTCATGGACAGGCTTAGGCAAACTATACTGCCGCGCTGCCGCGCAGTTGCCGGGCGACTGCCACCATGTTGTGCAATGCCTCATCCACTTCCGGCCAACCGCGCGTCTTGAGTCCGCAGTCCGGGTTGATCCACAGGCGGCTTGCAGGAATCACCGCCAAAGCCTTGCGCATCAAGCGCAACATCTCGTCGGTGCCAGGCACGCGCGGCGAATGAATGTCGTACACGCCGGGGCCGATGTCGTTCGGGTAAGAAAACTCGCTGAAGGCCTCCAGCAGCTCCATATCCGAACGCGATGTCTCTATCGTGATCACATCCGCGTCCATCGCAGCAATTGCCGGCAGAATGTCGTTGAATTCCGAGTAGCACATGTGCGTGTGTATCTGTGTCCGGTCTTTGACGCCGGATGAACACACCCGGAAAGCGCGTACCGACCAGTCCAGGTAGAACGGCCAGTCGGACTTTTTCAGGGGCAGGCCTTCGCGCATCGCCGCTTCATCGATCTGGATGATAGCGATACCTGCCTGCTCCAGATCATGCACCTCGTCGCGGATCGCCAGTGCGATTTGCAGAGCCGTATCCGCTCGCGGAATATCATTGCGCACGAATGACCACTGCAAAATCGTGATCGGACCGGTGAGCATCCCCTTCATCGGCTTGCCGGTAAGGCTTTGCGCATACTGTGCCCATTCCACCGTCATCGGACGCGGGCGCGATATGTCGCCGTATATGATCGGCGGCTTCACGCAGCGCGAGCCGTAACTTTGCACCCAGCCATATTCAGTAAAAGCAAAGCCCTCCAGTTGTTCGCCGAAGTATTCGACCATATCGTTGCGCTCTGCCTCGCCGTGCACCAGTACATCCAGCCCCAGCGCTTCCTGCTTGAGCACGACGCGCTTGATCTCGGCGCGCATTTCAGCCTGATATTCCGCCGCGCTGATACGGCCCTGCTTGTAATCGGCACGCCTGGCACGGATATCGGCAGT
This sequence comes from Candidatus Gallionella acididurans, assembly GCA_001577345.1. Classification (GTDB taxonomy): domain Bacteria; phylum Pseudomonadota; class Gammaproteobacteria; order Burkholderiales; family Gallionellaceae; genus Gallionella; species Gallionella acididurans. The sequence continues at coordinate 6,304 of LSLI01000001.1, read as the reverse complement.
TTGCGGGAATGAGCCTATGGTGGTTGTGGGGAACGCGGGCAGGTTAAAGCGCGCCTGCTGCGTAGCGATACGCTCGGCAAACGGTGACTGGCGCTGCGCATCCTGCGGAGTCAGCGCGGCCATGCGCTTACGGACTGCGGGGTCATAAACCCTGGGGGAGTACACGCGGCTTTCCAGCGCGGCATTGGCTTGCGAGAGTTGCGGGGCAATGGCTTCCCTGCCCTGTGTCGTGCCGCGTGCCAGCGTGGCAACCTCCGCGAGTTTTTGTGTGGCGAAAGCCATCCAGGTCTTCAACGTCCTGCTTTCCGGTGTCTGGTCTAGCCTGGTTTCCTGCGCCAGATCCACCGGCACGTGCAACAGCGAGCAACTGGGGGCGACCCACAAACGCCCCCCCAATGTTTCTCGCAGCGTGTTCAGTTTTTGCAAGGCGGCTGCAATATTGCAGCGCCAGATATTGCGTCCGTCGACGATGCCTGCCGACAGGATTTTGTCTTCCGGAAAATTGTGCAGGAAACTGTCCGCCTGATGCGGGGCGCGCACCAGGTCGATATGCAAACCCGAAACTGGCAGTGCCTTAAGGAGCTCGGCATGTTGTTCCACACTATCGAAATAGGTGGCGAGCAGGATCTTCGGTGCGGCTTGCGACTGAACTGGCGCCAGCGCCGCGTAAGCAGGCGCGATCGCATCCACCCATTCTTGCGGCAAATCCAGTACCAATGCGGGTTCGTCGATTTGCACCCACTCCACTCCCTGCGCCTTGAGGCGTGCCAGAATTTGCTGATACACCGGTATCAGTCCGGGTAACAGATTCAGGCGATTTAAACCGGCGTCCTTTTCCTTGCCCAGATACAGGTAAGTCAATGGTCCGATCAGCACCGGCTTGGCATTGATACCCTGCGCCAGCGCCTCGGCAACTTCCTCGAAGAGCCATTCGTTGCCCAGCTTGAATTCCATGTCAGTGTGAAATTCCGGCACCAGGTAGTGGTAGTTGGTATCAAACCACTTGGTCATTTCCATCGCGAAATTGCTTTTGTCGCCGCGCGCCAGGGTAAAGTATTGCGCCAGGCTCAGTGCACCGTCCCCCAATTTGTCAGCGGTGAAACCAAAGCGCCTGGGCGCAGCCCCCAGCAGGGTAGTCATGTTGAGCATCTGGTCGTAGTAGGCAAAATCGCCCACCGGGATCAGTTGTATGCCCGCCTGCTGCTGCAACCGCCAGTTTTGCGCGCGCAAGCCCTTGCCGATATCGCGCAGGCCAACTTCATTCAGTTCGCCTTTCCAGTAGGCCTCAACCGCCTTTTTAAGTTCGCGTTGCGCGCCTATGCGCGGGAATCCCAAATTGTGTGCAATCGTCATTGTCTATCCTCTGCTAAAAAAGGTGGCTCCTGCTTGAACGACTGGCATGATGGACAAAACACGATTATTATTCAAAGTCATTATTTTAACGTTACCCATTAAAACAATTCATCATGACATCCATACTCGAAGTTCGTCACCTGCACACCATTCTGGCATTGGTGGACTGCGGCACGCTCTCTCGTGTCGCGGAGCGCGTACACCTGACCCAATCCGCCATTTCGCACCAGATCAAACAGCTGGAAGATTATTACGGGACCCCTTTATTTGAACGAAAAACCCAACCGCTGCGCCTGACCCAGGCGGGGCAACGCCTGCATGCACTGGCGCAAAGCACTGTGGCATTGGTGAATGAGGCGGAACGTGATATCGCCCGGATCATCCAGGGACGTGCAGGAAAGTTGCGCATCGCGGTGGAATGCCACACCTGCTTTGAGTGGTTGATGCCTGCGATGGACGAATTCCGGAATAACTGGCCGGAAGTCGAACTGGATCTGGTGTCGGGTTTTCATGCCGATCCGCTGGCCTTGCTGCATGCAGATCGCGCCGACATGGTCATCGTGTCCGAACACAAAAAATCGGACGGGCTGACTTATCACCCGTTGTTCGGCTTTGAGATTATCGGGTTGGTGTCGAGTTTGCACCCCTTTGCGGAGAAGGATCACCTCACGCCGCGTGATTTCGCCAATGAAACCCTGGTGACTTACCCGGTGTGCGACGACATGCTCGACATAATCCGTTTTTTGCGTCCGCGCGGCATCGAGCCCAAACGCCGTACCGCCGAATTGACAGTGGCAATATTGCAACTGGTCGCCAGCCGTCGCGGCATTGCCGCATTGCCGGAATGGGCGGTGCAGAGTTATCTGGAATCGGGATATGTATTGGGCAAACGCATAGGCAAGAAGGGATTGCGTGCCGAACTCTATGCGGTAACCAGTCTGCAGTTCGGCGAGCTATCCTATATCAGGGATTTTATACACACAGTGCGCGCGGTAAGCTTCAAGCGGTTGAAAAACCTGGTACAGCTGCAGGCGGGCAAATCCCTTTAAATTCAGTGTGCGCATGCCATCGCAATAAAACGCGATAACCTGGTGTCCGGATTTTACCGGGCTGGCGTATCAGTCAGAATTTCAATGCCAGCAGTCTGTTTCCTGCATCAGCCAACCTTCTCGATGTGTCTTTTGCGGCATGTCATGACCGTCAGGTTTCGGGCAGCGCATTGAAAAGATTTGATGACAAAAACAGATCGCCTCGCGCCCCTAAATAAAATCGGTATCATATGCCCGGTGTTGACCTAATATTGGTCGTTGGCTTGTGAAACTCTTCAGGGACTCATTGGCACATGAAGATATGCGTGTTCGGCGCCGGGGCGATTGGCGGATATCTGGCTGTGGAATTAGCGCTGGCGGGACATGATGTCTGTGTGGTGGCGCGTGGTGCACACCTTGAGGCGATACGCAAGAATGGGCTGAAATTGCTGATCGGGGGACGCGAGAAAGTGGCGCGCGTCGCCGCAAGCGATGACCCATCCGGTTTCGGACAACAGGAATTCGTGATCTGCGCCCTGAAATCGCACCAGGCCCATGCAAGCGCGGCTCTGATCAAGCCGTTGCTAGGACCCGATACCGCGCTGGTCACAGCGATGAACGGCATTCCATGGTGGTACTTCTACAAGACCGGCGGGCCTTACGACGGTCATCATCTGGAATCTGTCGATCCGGGCGGGCGGCAATGGAATTTAATTGGGCCGGAACGCGCTATCGGCTGCGTTGTCGATCCTGCTTGTGAAGTCATCGCACCCGGTGTCATCCGGCACCATGAATTCAACCGGTTCATCATCGGTGAGCCGGACGGCAGCCACTCGCAGCGCGTCATCACCTTGAGCCAAGCCCTGACAGCGGCCAATTTTGACGCGCCCATCCGGGATGCGATCCGCTGGAATGTCTGGCTGAAACTGTGGGGTAACGTCTGTTTTAATCCGATTAGCGCGCTCACCCATGCCACCCTCGACCGGATCACTTCCGAACCGCGGCTGAGGGCACTTTGCAAATCAATGATGCACGAAGCCAAAGCTGTCACAGAGGCGCTGGGAATAAATATTCCGGAAGATATGATCGATCGCCGTCTTGCGGCAGCAGGTTCGGTAGTCGGGCACAAGATGTCGATGTTGCAAGACCTGGAACGCGGACGTTCGATGGAAATCGATGCCTTGGTCACCGCGGTTCAGGAGCTGGGTCGCATGACAAATGTTCCGACCCCCACAATTGACATCATTCTTGCGCTGGTCCAGGAATGCGGCCGCCAGGCCGGTCTATATCCACCGGACTTCGCGCCTCAGCGCACCTGAACGGCTGCATCGGTGAAGCCAACCGGAAGGCTGGACTCGCATGGCGACTGACAATGAACAAAAATCCGGGGGACTGCTGATGTTTGCACAACAGGCGCCGGCGATTAAACTGTTGCTTGGTCACGCACCGGCCTGATGCCAATTCAAGGCCGGGACAGGAAATTTAATATGGCTCCTTGCTGCAGTTTTGCAGACGGCCGGAATTTTGGAGAAGAGCAATGAAACTGGGATTTATAGGATTAGGACATATGGGTTCGGGCATGGCTGCCCGTCTTTGTCAGGCAGGTCATGATCTCACCGTCTACAACCGCTCGGCGGAACGCCTGCAACCCTTGATCGCTCAAGGGGCCAAGGGGGCGAAAAATATTGCCGAAGCTTGCGCCGCTGATGTGGTTTTTACAATGCTCGCGGATGACGCTGCGCTGGAGAGCGTGGTTTTTGAAACTGGCGGGATACTTGAAAATCTGCAGCCGGGAGCCATACATGTCTCGTGCAGCACGGTCAGTGTTTCCTTGTCGGCGCGACTTGCGCAGGCTCACGCCCAAAAGCAGCAGGGCTATGTTGCCGCTCCTGTATTTGGCAGGCCGGATGCAGCCGCGGCAGGCAAGCTATACATCGTGGCTGCCGGCAAACCGGATCTCATTGCAAAGACGCAACCGCTTTTCGACATTCTGGGCCAGCGTACTTTCACCGTGTCTGACATGCCCGAAAAAGCCAATCTTGTAAAATTGAGCGGCAATTTCCTGATCGCCACGGTGATCGAATCGCTGGGTGAGGCCATGGCTCTGGTAGAAAAAGGCGGCGTGGACCGGCATCAATATCTCGATCTGCTTACATCCAGCCTCTTCAACATCCCTGTATATAAAAACTACGGGGCCATGATTGCCGATCGCCATTTTGATCCTGCCGGATTTGCCGCCCATCTGGGGCAAAAAGATATTCGGCTAACGCTGGCAGCAGCAGAACAATTGAAAGTACCCCTCCCCTTTGCCAGCATTTTGCGCGATCGCTTTCTCGACCTGGGCGCTCATGGGGGTGAAAACCTTGACTGGTCGGCCATTGGCAGCCTGGCAGCGAAAGACGCGGCTCTCATTCCTTAGTTTTTTACAGCCTGGTGTCCGGTTTTCTGCAACGTCAATTGATCAGGGCGACCGTCGGCAAATAAATCAAGAGCGGGTGGCGCATGATTCGTCAGGATGCAGAGCTTCCAATTACCGCCTTTCATGACAGCCTTTCGGGCAATACAATTGCGGAGCGATATCTCTGCTTCGCGCCACAAAGATAGTCAAAGTCTGGCCAGACGCAATCCGTTTGGTTTTACCATGTATGGCTTGCCCCCGTGATCGCCCCAGGCATTCATTTAACGCCCTGATCGCCGGCCGCATAACCACTTGACAATTGTGGTTATATAACTTAATTTTGCAACGTCAGCCCTGACACTCTTTACCTTTTTGTTTAGCGTGTTTTTTGGCTGTCCTTAACTATTTGGAAGGTGTTTCCTGAATTCTTGGCGCATTTTCCATTTATTTTTGTCATGTTGTCATTGATCGCAGTCTGTTCAATGGGTCTATTTGCCGGCAGGCCGACTCATTAGATAAGTTCTGAATTTAGACAGTTAGAGAACTGAATCTTTTTGCATGGCATGCACCCTGATCGTTGGGATAACGATTTCTTCTTACAAGGAGATCAAAAAATGAGCAGTATGAATATCAGCAATACCTCTTCAGGTAACGGGTCCGGTGAGGCAATGGGCAAGTTATTGATGATTGCCGTAGCAATTATTTGGGCAATTCCCTTGATTATTGGTTACTGGGCCGCCCTTACTGGCGGGGGCTTTAATTAAAAAACCGAGTTGCCAGAATAATTAAAGCCGGTGATGAGCCGGCTTTTTGTTGCTATTCCAAATGACGGCTTTTGCCAGAAGCCGAATGTCAGGAGGGAACCTGCGACCGGCTAGTTGTCGGCAAGGAGATGCTGGGGATTTTATGCAAAGGCGCTCGGTTCAACCTGCCGGGATGCTCACTTTCAACTTTCTCGAACTGCAATAATTAAAAACTCCCACGTTGGAGCAAGCTCTGGTTGCTTTACTGTGCCGTATCCGGTAGAGTAAAGCTCATGGACTGGGGATTCTCGGTCGGCAACTGGCTCCGGCGAACGTCGGGGCCTTTTGTTTTTGGGCTCACGGAAAACATTTCAGCCCCCATCCCTCTACCCGACCATTCTTCATAAGCAACTTGGGCTTTACTGCATCGAAAGCCCGGTTGGGCTGCTCTGACCTCAATATCGACAAACCGATAGGACGGGCCACCAAATCAGCCAACTGCAAACCGGCCGAGTTTGATTTCTTGTCCGCAAACACGATCTCAAAATTCAGCTTCTCGCTCTTGTAGTTTGCGCCATCGCAGATGCGGCGGAATTCCAATTCCAGTTCATCGTCTTCATTCTTGCCGCGTTTTTCCACAATGACATGCACAGCCGGATCTGCGCGGGTTGCACCGCCATTCGCGGCGGCTGACCATTCACCCTGCTGCTGCAAAAAACCGCGCACTCTTTCCAGACCGAACTCCAGGCCGAGGTGATAAGGGTTTGCCGGATTGGTATAGC